>NZ_JDST02000027.1:0-7936 GCF_000584975.1 Candidatus Accumulibacter cognatus
TGCCACCACCTGAGTAGTTACCCCTGAAGTAATTGTAGTGCAGCTTGGTTTCCCGATCGAAGTACTGCCCTGGGAAGCGCAGATTGATCGTAGTTGCCTTCCCGTCGCCGTCGGGGTCCTCCTCGGGCAAGGCCATCCCGAACGGCTCGCCCGTTGGAAGGTTGCGCCAGACGACGACGTTGGCTTCGTTGGTCGCCACCCGCGGTGTGCCGAGGTGATCGCCGTGCAGGTAGAGGACGGTCGGCCCGCTAGCGGTGACGGTGATCGTGCGCGCGACGCTGGTCGTCGCAGCGCCCTGGTGGTCGGTCGCCTGGGCGGTCAGGCTATAGCTGCCGGCCGGGACGCTGTTCCAGGTGACGGTGTACGGGGCGGCGGTGGCGGTGCCAATCAGCGTCGTTCCCTGGAAGAACTCGACCTTGCTGATCGTCCCGTCGGTATCGGCGGCGGTCGCGGTCAGGGGGATCGCCGCCGGAGCGACGAAACTCGCGCCCGCGGCCGGGGCCGTCAGGCTGACAGTCGGCGCCTGGTTGCCCGCCTGTACCGTGACCGTGCGGGCCGCGCTGGTCGTCACGCCCCCGGCGCTGTCGGTCGCTTGGGCGGTGAGACGGTAACTGCCGGCCGTCGTCGGCGTCCAGGAGAGGGTGTTGGGACGGGCCGTGCCGCCGCCGATCAGGGTCGCTCCCTGGTAGAAATCGACCCGGGTGATCGGCGTGTCGACCTCTACACCGTCGGCGGTCGCACTGACGGGGACGGTCGCCGGCAGGGAATAGACGGCGCCGTCGGCCGGCGCGGTGAGACTGACGGTCGGCGGGGTGTTGGTCGCGTTGACGGTGATCGTCCACGCGGCGCTGGTCGTCGCAGCGCCTTGGTGGTCGGTCGCCTGGGCGGTCAGGCTGTAGCTGCCGGCCGGGACGCTGTTCCAGGTGACGGTGTACGGGGCGGCGGTGGCGGTGCCGATGAGCGTCGTTCCCTGGAAGAACTCGACCTTGCTGATCGTCCCGTCGGTGTCGGCGGCGGACGCGGTCAAGGTGATTGCGGCGGGGGCGACGTAGCTCGCCCCATTGGCCGGGACCGTCAAGCTGACGGTCGGTGCCTGGTTGATCGCCTGCACCGTGATCGTGCGCGCGGCGCTGGTCGTCGTCGCCCCACCGCTGTCGGTCGCGCGGGCCGTCAGGCGGTAGCTGCCGGCCGTCGCCGGCGTCCAGACCGTCGCATAGGGCGCTGTCGTGGTGCTGCCGATCAGCGTCACTCCCTGGTAGAAGTCGACCCGGGTGATCGGGGTATTGACTTCGACCCCGCTCGCCGTCGCGCTGACCGTGACGCTCGCCGGCAGGGTATGGACCGTACCGTCGGCCGGCGCCGTGAGACTGACCGTCGGCGGGGTGTTGCCGCCGTTCACGGTGATCGTCCGCGCGGCGCTGGTCGTCACTCCCCCGGCGCTGTCGGTGGCCCGCGCGGTGAGGGGGTGGCTGCCGGCCGGGACGTTGTTCCAGGTGAAGGTGTAGGGACTGGCGGTGAGTGTGGCGAGCACCGTGGCGCCGTCGAGGAACTCTACCTGCGTCAGCGTCGTGCCGGCACTGGCGGTGGCGCTGACGGTCAGGCTCGCCGGGGCGAGGTAGGTCGCGCCGGCCGCGGGCGCGCTGAGACTCACCGTCGGGGCGGCGTGGGCCAGGCGGATCAGGCCGATCAGGACGAGCAGCAGGAAGGAGGCGAGGCGGCGCAGGGCTGGGCGAAGACTGGGCATGATCGTTCTCCCCCTACCTTATTGAAGGATGGCCAGCGGCTGGTCGCCGAGCCAGACGTAGTCTTTGCGGGGGCTGCCGTCGGGGGCGGTTTCGCTGATCAGCCGGCCTGCCTGGTCGTAGTGGTAGAGGGTGTCGTCGCTTCCGGTCTTGCGAATGCGCTGGCCGAGAGGGTCGAGGCGGTAGGTGGTGGCGACGCCGGCGACGGTGACGCCGGTCAGGCGGCCGCGCGCGTCGTAGGTGAAGGTCTGGCCGGCCCCGTCGGCGGCGAGGCTGCCGTTGGCGTCGGTGGTGTAGGCCTTGGCTTGGCTGCCGGCGATGGCCGACAGGCGGTTGCTGGTCGGGCTGAGGGTGTAGCGGCGCGTGGCGGCGCCGCTGGTCTGGCTCAGGCGGTTGCCGGTGGCGTCGTAGCCGTAGCCGTGGGTGACGCTGGGCAGGACGGCCTGGGTCAGCCGGTCGAGGGGGTCGTAGCCGTAGCTCGCGGTCTGGGTGGGGTCGCTGAGCTTGCTTTGACTGGCAAGACGCGAGGCGCTGTCGTAGGCGATCTGCCAGGTCTCGTTGGCGAGGATGTAGCTCGCCGGCCGGCCATCGGCGTCCTGGCCCCAGGTGAGGCGCTGTCCGGAGCCGTTGGTGAGCTGCTGGAGGGCGCCGCTGGGGTGGTAGGTGATGGCGCTGGCGAGCGTCTTGACCTGACCGCTCGTGGTGAGCCGGACTTCGCTGATCTGCCCTTGGGGGTTGAGGCTGTAGTCGATCTGTTGGCCGCCCGGCGTGGTGAGGCCGGTCAGGCGGCCGTGGGTGTAGCGGTAGTGGGTGGTGAAGGGGACGCCGGCGATCTGGCGGGTTTCCTGGGTCAGGCGTCCGTGCGGGTCGTATTGGCGGTCGATGGCGGTGAGCAGGGTGTCGGCGGCGTCGCGTTGTTCGATGTGGGTGAGGCGGTTGAGGGCGTCGTATTGACGGAAGGTCGTCTGGCCCTGGGCGTCGGTGTGGGTCAGTTCGTTGCCGGCGGCGTCGAAGGTCCGGCTGCTGACGCCGCTGTCGGGGGAGTCGAGGCCGGTGGCGTTGCCCAGGCCGTCGACGGTGTAGCGCGTGGCGAGGTTTCTCGGGTCGGTGACGCGGCTCAGGCGGTGCTGTCCGTCGTAGGCGTACTGGGTGAGGCCGCCACTTGGATCGGTGACCCGGATCAGGCGGTTGAGGGCGTCGAAGGCCTGGGTGCTGCTGCGGGTGCCGGCACCGTGCGGGGTGGTGAGGGTGGTGAGGTTGCCTTGCGGATCGTAGGCGTAGTCGGCCTGGAGTTGGTCGAGCGCGCCGAGTTCGCGGGTCAGGCGGCTGAGCGCGTCATGGACGCGTTGGCGGGTCTGGCTGAGGACGTGGGCGGGGTCGCGCCATTCTTCTTTGACGCGATTGCCGGCGGCGTCGAGGGTATAGGTGAGGGTGTTGCCGAGGGCGTCGGTGATTTGCGTGAGGCGGTGGGCGGGGTCGTAGGTGTAGGCGAGGAAGCTGCCATCGGGTGGCGTGAGGCGGGTGAGCTGGCCGGCTGGGTCGTAGGTGTAGGCGGTGTGTTCGTCGCCGACGGTCTGGCTGGTGAGGCGGCCGCGCGCGTCGTAGGTGAAGGTGGTGACGAGGCCGTTCGGGTCGATCAGGGTGAGCGGCCGGCCGTTCAGGTCGTAGGCGGTGAGGTCGCTGCGCTGCCCGAGGGCATTGGTGACGCTGGCGAGCTGGCCGCGTTTGCCGGGGTCGGGGTCGGCGGCGTCGTAGTAGGTGTAGGTGGTGAGGTCGGCGACGTCGGTGCGCGGGCCGTCGGCGGTGAGGACCTGGCCGACGCTGTGGTAGGTCCAGGTCCAGGTGCGCGGGCTGCCGACCAGGGGGGCGGCGAAGCCCTGGCTGCCGTTGACGTCGGGGGTGGCTTGTTCGCTGCGCGTGAGGAGGTTGCCGGCGGGGTCATAGGTGAAGGTGGTGCGCTTGAGGGGTTCGGCGATACGCAGCGGCAGGCGCCAGGCGGGATGCCATTCGGTGCGGGTGGTGCGCGCGTCGGGGGTGCCGGCGGCTTCGATGCGCTGGGTTTCGAGGTGGCGGCTGTCGTAGGTGTAGAGGGTGAGGTGGCCGTTGAAGTCGGTCTGGCTCAGGAGGTTGCCGTTGCTGGGGTCGTAGGTGAAGCGGCGGGTGAACCCGGGAACGAGGGGCTGGCTGATCGTCGAGACGCGGCTGGCGCCGAGGAGGTTCTCTCGAACTGGTACTGGGTGACGGCCGCCAGGGGGTTGGTGACGGTGCTGCCGGTCATCTTGCCGGTGGCGTCTTTCTGATAGACGAAGGTGTGGCGGTCGACGCCACCTGCGTGTTCGCTGCTCGCGGCGAGTGCGCTGGGGTCGTAGGTCCAGGTGGCGTAGGGAGTGGCGTTTTCGTCGGTGAGGCCGCTGAGCAGGGCGGGTTCGACGTGGCCGCCGACGGTGATGCTGGTGTAGCGGTAGTGGCGGCTGTGGCTGTCGGGATAGGTGACGCTGGCGAGGTGGCCGTCGGCGTAGGTGTAGGTGATCTTCTCGGCAGCGGGGGTGGTGACTTCGGTCAGGAGGTTCTGGGCGTTGTAGGTGAAGCTGAGGCGGCGGCCGAAGGGGTCCTGGATGTCGGCGAGCCGGTCGCTGCCAGGCTGGTAGTGGTAGGTGAGCGAGCGGCCGCCGCGTTCGACGCGGCTGAGGCGCCGGCCGGCGGCATCGAAGGTTTCGACGGCGTCGTCGCTGTCGCGGTAGCTCCAGCCGGTGGGGGTCTTTTGCAGCAGACCGACGATGTCGGCGTCGCTGACCCAGTCGGTGGCGCTCCCGGGCTGGGGGTGGAAGTGCAGGATCTGGCCGTCGCCACGCAGCAGGAGGACGAGGTTGACGCCAGCGGCGGGGTTGAGGAGGACGTCGTGGTTGTGCCGCCAGCAGTTGCCCATGCTGCGTTGGGCGCTGCTTTGGCTGTGGTAGGGGCTCTGGCTGTGGTAGTAGCGCTGGAAGGTCAATAAGGGCGAGGCGCCGCCGAAGGTGTAGTCGGTTTCCCGCTGGATCTTGCAGCCTTGGCCGGGGAGGATCGGGTTGGAGAGGCACAGGTCGGGGGCCTTGACCGGCGGCGCTGGCGTACAGAGGGCGGAACCGGGAAGCTTTGCCAGACCGCCAGAGCAGCCGCAAGGGAGGGGAAAGTCTTCGCCGGGAGCGATGCCTTTCACGAATTCGTCGGTGTAGGTGGCGCTCAGCGGGTGGGCCGCCAAGGAGAAGTCGACAGTGGCCACGCCGTCGTTGATGGCGCCGAGGAAGCGGTCATGTGGGATCAAGCCCATGGAGCCACACTGGTTGCGAAAGACCCGCGAGAAATTCAGCGCGCGGTACGCTCGAATGACGGCATCTGGCGTTCCCACGAACGGCGTGCCACTGCAATAGCTGGGCACGCCGCCCGAGCAGAGGAGGATCGTCACCTGGTACTCATAGCTGCCGTCCGGGTAAGCGGCAGTCGCAAAGAACTCGTTGCCAATCGTGCTGACTCCGGCTCCGACCGTGCAGGTCGCGGCACCGGCTGTGAGAGGCGAGGTTGCGGCGGCGGCGAAGAAAACCAAACGAAGGGTGGCGCCAAGCTGTCGCGGCGGGCCTTTGCGGTCGTACATCATTTTCTCTCCCCCTCTGGTGCATTCAAAATGCGATGATGCGATGCCAGTTACTCATGTGTCTGGAGTTCCCCGTCCAGAACTGCGCGCTCCCGCTTTCGGTGGGTGGTGTCCGTGAACAGGATGGGAGGCTCATGGCTCTGACCGAAGAGAACGCCGATAAAACCCTGATGATCAGAGGATTACGCTCAAAGTATCAGTTTTTGCTTTTGGTGTTTTCAACCCTTCATCCCCTATCGATTTTAGATAAACTATCCCCTTACTGCACTGCGGCAGCGGGCGGACGCCGCAGTGGCTTGACCAGACCCGCCGGAGCATGTGACCCAAAGGAGACATCATGAAACATCTACTGGCGGCGGCGATTGCCGCCCTGTTCTTCAACCTCGCGGCTGCCGTTGAAGTCGCCGGCGTCAAATTCGACGACAAGACGCGCGTCGGTCCCGGCGAACTGGTGGTCAATGGCGCAGGACTGCGCAAGAAGGCCGTCTTCAAGGTCTATGCGATGGCCCTCTATCTGCCGGAGAAAAGCGGCGACGCCGCGGCGGTGCTGGCCGCCAAAGGTGGCAAGCGGATTTCGATCAGTCTGCTGCGCGACCTCTCGGCGCAGCAATTCGTCGAAGCGCTGCAGGAAGGCGTCGCCAACAACCATTCGGAAGCGGAAATGGCGAGCCTCAAGGATCGCCTGAAACAGTTTTCAGATACCCTGCTCGCCGCGGGAGAACCCAAGACGGGTACCAGCGTGTTCATCGACTGGCTCCCAGAGACGGGTACACGGCTCACCGTCAATGGTCAGGTCAAGGGCAAGGACCTCGCCGGCGACGATTTTTACAAGGCACTGCTGAAAATCTGGCTCGGCAACAAGCCGGTCCAGGATGACCTGAAGCAGGCTCTGCTCGGCAAGACCTCCTGAAGTCCGTTGCAGGACACTACGATGCGCCTCCGGGTCGATCCGGCCGAGCCGCCTTTCCAGGCGATCATCAGCGCTGCGGTGTTCAGCCTCGGCGTGTGCGGCGATGAGCTAGAAATTCATCGCATCGCCTTTCTTCCGCCAACTGACGAAATGGCCCCTCGGAATCCGCTTGCTGCGGAAGTGGCACGCCAGTTGTGCGCCTACCTGGCGGATGCCGAATACCCTTTCGTCTTGCCCTTGCGCGCTGCGGGGACGCCTTTTCAGCGCCGCGTCTGGCAGCAGATCGCGGCCATTCCGACACACCAGACGCGCAGCTATGGCGAGATCGCCCGAATGCTGCGCAGCGCGCCGCGGGCGGTCGGTCAGGCCTGCGCTGCCAATCCCTACCCGGTGGTCGTTCCCTGCCACCGGGTACTGGCGAGGGGCGGCAGATTGGGCGGCTTTGCTCATCAGAAAGACGGCTTTCTGCTCGATGTGAAGCACTGGCTGCTGGTACATGAAGGCTGCTGAGGCCGATCCCGGCGACCTTGCCGAAATCAATCGCTTCTGCGACACGCTCTGGCTGGAAGACGGTCTGGCCAGAGGCTCGCTGGACAGCTATCGCAGCGACCTGCTGCAACTGACGATCTGGCTGGCGGAGCAGCAACTCGGCAGCCTGTGCAACGCTGACGAAGCGATCCTGACGCGTTTCATCGCGATGCTGTCGCAAACGCTGCGCGCTTCCTCGCAGGCGCGTTACTTGTCGACGCTGCGCCGCTTCTACCGGTACCAGGTGGCGCAGGGCCGGCGCACCAGTGATCCGACGCTGAAGATCGCCATGCCGGTGCAATCCTCGCGGCTGCCCAAAGTGCTCTCCGAAGTCCAGGTGGAGCGCCTGCTCACTGCCCCCCGGCTCGACACGACGCTCGGGCAACGTGATCGGGCGATGCTCGAAACGCTCTACGCCACCGGCCTGCGCGTCAGCGAACTGGTCGGCCTCAAGGTGCACGAACTCCACCTCGACATGGGCGTACTGCGTGTTTTCGGTAAGGGCGGCAAGGAGCGCCTGGTACCGCTGGGTGAACAGGCGTGCGACTGGCTGCGCTGCTATCTGGGCGATGGCCGACCGGCGCTGCTCGCAGGTCGCCAGAGCGACGAGATATTCGTGACTGGGCGCGGCTCGGCGATGACCCGGCAGGCTTTCTGGCAGTTGATCAAGCGCTACGCCCTGCAGGCCGGCATGGAGCCTGCCCGCCTGTCACCGCACGTGCTGCGGCACGCCTTTGCCACGCATCTGCTCAATCATGGGGCCGACCTGCGCGTCGTGCAACTGCTGCTGGGCCATTCGGACATCTCGACGACGCAGATCTACACCCATGTCGCTCGCGAACGGCTCAAGGTCCTGCACGCCCAACACCATCCGCGCGGCTGATCGGCCGCCTGGCACGGCCCTCTTTTCGGATCGGCGGTTGCAGGCACGCGGAGACTCCGGGAACAACTGGCCGGCCTTGCTGTTCCCGCTGCAAAGAACCGACAATCGGCACAATCATGCAATCTGCCGTACCTTCAAGATCGTCCACGGCTTTTCGACAAGGGGGGTAGCCTGAAGCCGCCAGTTCGGCCATGTGCGCTTCCATGCTGAGTCGCGGACGCGACTTATACTGAAATAGGTAACAA
>NZ_JDST02000028.1:0-16527 GCF_000584975.1 Candidatus Accumulibacter cognatus
CGTGTGTCTAAACTTCAGTCAATACAATACTCCTGGGGAATCCCGATTCGGCGCAAGCATTCCGGCGACGCCGGGAACGACCGCCGGAAGCGGAAAACCGATCGTCGTCGGCGCAAGATCGTGACGCCCGGTCCGTGCCAACCGTCCCCAGCAAACAGGGAGAGATCGATCATGCAGGGAAAAGCTTATGTCGCCGGTGTCGGCTTGGTGCCGTTCGGCAAACCGGGTACGACCGAGCCCTACGACCAGATGGCGGCCGCAGCCGTGCGCCACGCGCTCGATGACGCGGGGCTGAGCTATGAAGCCGTCCAGCAGGCGTTCGCGGGCTATGTCTATGGCGATTCGACGTCCGGACAGCGCGCCCTCTACGGCGTCGGCATGACCGGCATCCCGATCGTCAATGTCAACAACAACTGCTCGACCGGGTCGACGGCGCTCTTCCTGGCTCGCCAGCTGATCGAGGCCGGAGTGCTCGACTGCGTGCTGGCCGTCGGCTTCGAGCAGATGCTGCCGGGCGCGCTGAGCGAGCACTGGACCGACCGTCCGTCGCCGTTCGCGCGCTTCGACCACCTCTGCGAGGAGATCAACCCCTGGCAGGTGCCGCTCGCGCTCCGCTATTTCGGTGGCGCCGGCAAGGAATACATGGAGCGCTACCACGTCACGCCGAGGCTGTTCGCCAGGGTGCGGGCCAAGGCCAGTCGGCACGGTGCCAACAACCCGGGCGCGCTGCTGCGCAAGGTGCTCAGCGAGGACGATGTGATGGCGGCACCGCTGGTCTTTCCCGAAGCCGGCATGACGCGGCTGATGGCTTGTCCGCCAACCTGTGGCGCGGCGGCCGCGATCCTCGTCTCGCAGCGCTTCGCCGAGAGGATGAACCTGGATCGCCGCGTCGTCATCGTCGCGCAGGCAATGACCACGGATCGCCCCGGAACGTTTGAGAAACGAAGCATGATGGCACTCGTCGGCGCGGACATGACCCGCGCCGCCGCCGATCTGGTCTACCAACAGGCCGGCATCGGTCCCGAGGATCTCGACGTGGTCGAATTGCACGACTGCTTCGCACAGAACGAAATTCTCACCTACGAGGCCTTAGGACTGTGCCCGGAAGGGGGTGCCGACAAGTTCACCGCCGAGAGCGACAACACCTACGGTGGCCGTATCGTCACCAATCCGTCGGGCGGCCTGCTGTCCAAGGGTCACCCGCTCGGTGCCACGGGCCTCGCCCAGTGTGCCGAGCTCGTCGAGCAGTTGCGCGGCGAGGCCGGCGCGCGTCAGGTAGCGGGTGCCAGGCTCGCCTTGCAACACAACCTCGGCCTGGGCGGGGCCTGCGTCGTCACGCTCTATCAGCGCGCCGACTAAGAGGCTGTGAAAAATTTGCGCGCGTTTCGGCCCCAGCATGGCGGAACCGGCGAACCCGACGAGCCAGAGTGGCGCGAAGGGATCTTCACCGAAACCCGGCGAGTGTTCTGATGCCCAACATGTGCTGCTGGCGGCTTTGACCTTGCCGGGCGCCTCGCTGCTGATGCTGGCGGCCGGCTCCGCCTTGGGGCCGCTCGCCGGCACGCTGAGCTGCCTGACGGCGTGCACCATCGGTGCGACGCTGACGATGTTGGCGGTTCGCCATCTGCTACGACCGTGGGTGACGCGCAAATGGCTTGTCGCCTGGCCGATATCGAGGCACGTTTCTCCTGCGAAGGTCCTGCCTGCCTGTTCAGCCTGTGCCTGTTGCCGACCGTCCCTTTCGCGCTGGTCAACGCCGCCACCGGCCTGTCCTGCATGACGACCTGGACGTTCTTCTGGATCATGCTCGCCTGCCAGCACAAGTTGCACGCTCGGCAGGTGCTGCAGGCGGTGGCGCCGGAAGCAAACACGCACAGCGGGCTGCTGCCGGCGCGCTACGGCGAACCGATACCCGACGGCATCGATTACCCGGTGTTCGTCAAGCCGGTGAGTGCCGCCTCATCGATCCTCGCGCGCCAGGTGGACAGTCCCGGCGAGCCGAGGATGATGACGCGCTTCGGCGCCTGGGAACGGTAGGTGATCCGCCATCTGGTCAAACCCTTTGCACGGATGGCCGCCAAGCGTATGCCGCAAGCCGGCAGTGCGCATCGGCCGATGCTCGAAGCGCCGATCCGCGGAAAGCAATATCTGCGCGTCGATGGGGTCGACCCGCATCACCTGTGCGTTCGCTGCGAGAAGGACAGCCGCTTGCTCGACTGGCTGGTTCCCTACGCGGATACGCACGCCGAACCGGCCAGCCAGCGCGGCGCTTGCCCGTGCTGTCGCTAAAGAACAGCCGATGAGACTCCTGCAGGCCGCGCCGGAAGCACCGGAAAACGCAGTGTCGATCCGCGCCGAGCTGCTCTCCGGCCTGAGTGCATCGCCAGCAACGATCGCGCCGAAGTACTTCTACGACGCACTCGGCTCGCGGCTTTTTGCGGCGATCACCGAACTGCCCGAATACTACTTGACGCGCACCGAAGCCGAGATCTTCGCAGAACACCAGAACGCCATGGCAGCCGCGCTCGGCCTGGCGGCAACGCTGGTCGACCTCGGCGCAGGCAACTGTGAGAAGGCTGCCCGCCTCTTTTCGGTGCTGCACGTGCGCCGCTACGTGGCAGTCGACATCTCGCTGCACTATCTTCGCGAGTCGCTTGAAAACCTGCAGCAGAAGCATCCGGCCATCGAAATGCTGGGAGTCGGTCTCGATTTTTCACGGTCGCTGCACCTGCCAGCCGAGGTCGGAACGGAACCTCGCACCTTGTTCTATCCCGGTTCGAGCATCGGCAATTTCACGCCCGATGAGGCGCTGGCTTTCCTGCGCCAGGCAAACGCCGAATGTTGCGGTGGCTCGCTGCTGATTGGCGTCGATCTCGTCAAACCGGTCAATGTCCTCGAAGCGGCCTACGACGACCCTCTGGGCATCACCGCGGCGTTCAACCGCAACCTGCTCCGGCACCTGAACCGGCTCGCCGGCACCGATTTCGACATCGCCGACTGGCGCCATGTCGCCTTCTTCAACGGTGGCGAATCGCGCATCGAAATGCATCTGCAGGCACTGCGCGACACGACGGTGAGCTGGGCAGCCGGTGAACGGCGCTTCGCGGCCGCCGAACGTATCCACACCGAACATTCGTACAAGTGGCGTAGCGAGGATTTCGCGGCGCTGCTCGAAACCGCCGGCTTTTCACGGCCTCGCCATTGGTGCGATGCGCGCGGCTGGTTCGCGGTTTTCGCCGCACAGGCGTGAGCCGATGGCCAGGCTACAGCAGGCGGCTGGACGGTCAGATGGCGCAACTGCGAAAGCCGTTGTGCAGGTCGTTGCGCTCGGGCGTGAAATAGTTGCGATAGCAAGGATGCGCCAGGCGCGGCGAGGTCGCCCGGCTGGCACCGCGCAGCACGTAGCGGTCGCCAAACCAGGGCGCAGAATAGTCGCGATAGGGGTGGGCGGAGAAGCCGGGGTAGGCCAGAAAGCGGCTGGCCGTCCATTCCCAGACCTGACCCCAGCGGAAATCCGGCCGGCTCCGGGCCGCCATTTCCCACTCCGCTTCGCTGGGCAGGCGGCGGCCCGCCCAGCGGCACCACGCTTCGGCTTCTTTCCAGGAAAGATGCGTTGCTGCCGTATCGATCGCCAGATCCTGCCACTGTCCGAAGACGCGCTGCTGCCAATGGCCGGCGTGCCGGCGCAGGTAACGCGGCGTTGCGGCGCCGGTTTCCTCGACGAAGGGAAGGTAACGGCGCCAACTGACGACTTCGCTGTCGATGGCGAACGTCGGCATGGCCACCGCATGCGGAGCGAGTTCGTTGTCGAAGGCGAATCCGTTGCCGCTCCAGCCGAGCGTCCACTGCCCGGCGGGAACGACGAGCAGACGGGTTTCCGGCAAAGGGATGGCCGCTGCCAGCAGCGCATCGGACAGCGGAATGTCCAGCGCCTGCGCCATGTAGATGCCGGCTTCGCCGTGCATGTCCTCGTGGAACAGCGCCAGACGGAAGAAGTACAGCGCCGCGTCGGTTTCCGGCGTGGTCGCAAGCAGCGACAGTGTTTCCTCCAGGCCCTCGGCGAGATAGGCACGCGTCGCAGCGAGGTCGGGCAAGTGGAGTTGCCAGCGCGTCGAGTGCGCGACGCTGCTCGAGTTGTACAGCGCATCGGCTTGCGGCAAGCGCCCGACGGGACGTTCATGCTCCGGGTTGCAGGCGGTTCCGTTCGCGCGCTGCTGGTTACGGGCAATCCAGTAGTCCTGGAACCAGCCGACGTGCCCTGCTTCCCAGCGCGGTGGATTGATCTGCGGCGAACAGGGCACGGTCAGCGAATCGCCGAGCGTGGCAGCATAGGCGTCGAGCAGCGCCAGCGTGCGTGCACGGCTGGCAGGCAGCGCCATGGCGAGAAATTCGCGACCACCCCGGCGGGCGGTTTCGGCAATGCCGGTGGTCATATCGGTGTTCATCGGCGGGGTGCAGGCAATGACCAAAATTGTAACCGTTGTGGACGGAATGCGCCTTGCAATGGCGGGAAACGGTCATGACTTTCATGATCGTAGGTGCCTGGAAAAGTCATGACCGTTAGCATGCCGCAACTGGTCATCGTCAGCCCGGCGCTGCGCGACGCCAACAACGGCAACTGGCAGACGGCCCACCGCTGGCAGCGGCATCTGACCGGCACGTACCGCGTGCGCATCGTCCGGGACTGGCCGGATGCGCTGGCTGCCGATGACGCGGTGATGATCGCGCTGCATGCACGCCGCTCGGCGGCGGCGATCGCACTCTGGAGCTCCGTGCATCCGCAGCACGGGCTGGCGGTGGTCCTTACCGGCACCGACCTTTATCATGACATTCTGACCGATTCACAGGCACGGCGCTCGCTGGCACTGGCGCAGGCGCTGATCGTGCTGCAGGAACGTGCGCCGCAGGCGCTGCCGGAAGCGGTACGGGACAAGGCGCGGGTGATCTTTCAATCGACCACCGAACGCCGGACGCTGGCCAAATCGCGGCGGTATCTGCGCGCGGTCATGGTCGGACACCTACGCGACGAGAAGTCTCCGCAGACGCTGTTCGCCGCCGCCCGCCTGCTCGCCGACCGTCCCGGCATCTTCATCGATCACATCGGCGAGCCGCTCGACCCGGCACTCGGAGAGGAAGCGCGGGCGACGATGACGAGCGTTGCCAGCTATCACTGGTTCGGCGGCCTGCCACACGAGACAGTGCGCCGGCATATCCAGCGCGCGCACCTGCTGATCCACGCCAGCCGCATGGAAGGCGGCGCGCACGTGATCATGGAAGCAGCGGCAAGCGGCACACCGGTGCTGGCATCAGCCGTCGCCGGCAACATTGGCATGCTCGGCACCGATTACGCCGGCTACTTTCCGTGCGATGATGCGGAGGCGCTGGCGGCACTGCTGCTGCGCTGCCACGAAGCCGTCGGCGCAGCGGGCACCGATCAGGCACCCGGCGGGAATTTCCTGCAGCAATTGGGAGCGCAGTGCCGGGAGCGAGCACGGCTGTTCACGCCGACTCGCGAACGCGCCGAGCTGCGCCGGCTGGTCGATGAATTGCTGGCCGGCGATCCTGGTGGAACCCACTGATCGGATCAGCCAAGCAGTTGCCCCGCCTGGTGAAGCAGGCGCTTGCTGCGAATGAGTTCGCTACGGGGAAAACGGCAAGCAAGCAGGCTGACCACCGGGGCACTCCTCACCACCACTTTCGGAAGCACGATCTCGGCCGCGGCCTCGCCGGATCCTTCGGGCATGAGCACGTTCATCTGGTCGAGCCGCAACTTCGTCCTGTCGATCCTGATGTAATCGGGGCCGTGCGTCAGCACCTCCCGCACACGCCCGATGAGCTCTTCGAGAGTCTCGCCAGTACCCGGAAATGTCGCGAGCGCGCGCTCGTTCTCGGAGAGTTTCCGCTCCACGTCTTCGATCTTCTGGCGCCCGCCGGCGCCCTCTTCCAGCATTTCTTCAAGCCCGACACGCTGGCCCTTCAGGATCATCAGCCGCGCCTGCAACATCGATCGCTGCGCCTTGAGATCCTGGCGCTGCATATCCACCGATGTGATCTGTTGCAGCACTTCGGCAAGCAGGAACTTGAAGGCACGGCGCCGGATTTCGAGGCGTGCATCGTGCTCGCAGCCACTCGGCAATACCGCTTTCTTGTCGGTAAACGAAACGCAGGTCCGCACCACTTCGTGCTTGATCGCTCCCCCTTCAGCTGCCACTCCAAAACCTGTCGCCTCGTGACAGTGGAAGCGCAGCGTTGCCCACACCTGCCCGGCCCCTGGCGTGGCCTCGAAGAACTCCTGAACCGCCCGGCTGCGGCTGAAGACCTCGGGGATGTCCCGCGCGGTGGCGAACAGGGCGCGCAATGTCGGATTCTCCGCCCAGACCGTCGCACTGGCTTCGATGGCGGGAGGAATTTGTGCTTCGATCTCGCGGCAGTAGAGCACCGCCTGCTCGACCGCTGGCACGAGCTTGCGGCGGTAGCCGGGAACGAGCTTCAAGCGCGGATTGATGATGCGTACGATCTGTTCGATACGCTGCTCGATGACCGCAGGGGGGACCGTGGAACCGGTCGCCTCGTCGTTACCGCCGAAAAGCCAGTCAAGAATTCCCATCCGCACTCCCTGCGGTTCACGTGCCGGCAAAGCTGGCAAACGTTCCAGTCAACGGTCATCAGGCGGGTTGTCAAAGGCCAGAGTATCGGATTTGAATGGCGTGCCCGGAAGATTCTTGACCTGATCGCCCCGGAAACGCCCTTTTCGCCGATTTCTGGCAAGTCAGTGACGACGATACGGCAAGGGCGTTTCAGGAAACTCGCGACCGATGGGCACGGCCGCGAGTGGTTACAGAATGGCTACAGACTTCTTCAGCCGCCGCGCTCGCGCATCCAGCTCGCCACCTTCGGAGCGAGGACCTTTTGCGCCAGGCCACCGGTGTAGATCCCGATGTGGCCGGTAGCGATGGCAAACTCGGTGTAGTCCTTGCTGCCGACATGCTTGCCGAGAGCAACGGTGCACGGCGGTGGCACGATGTGGTCCTTTTCGGCAAAGATGTTGAGGATCGGCATCGTGAGATCCTTGAGATCCACCTTGCGACCACCGACCTCAAGGGTTCCCTTGACGAGTTTGTTCCCTTTCAGGTAGTCACGGATGAACTCCTTGAACATCTGGCCGACAGCGTCGGGGCCTCCAAAAAGCCACTTTTCCATGCGCAGGAAGTTCTGTAACGCCAGACGGTCATCGAGAATATCGACCACGTCGGCGTACTTGCCGTAGTTCAGGATGAACGGCGAAGCCATCATGAACGACTCGTTCAGTACGGTAGCCGGCACATTGCCATGGACGGCAACCATCTTTTCGACGTCGGCATCGGCACCCATGGTGAACATCAAGCCTTCGTGCGGCTTGTGATTTGCCCGATAGGCATCGAAATCGATTGGAGACACGGTCAGGACCAGGTGGCTGATCTTGTCCGGATTGAGCGTCGCATAGGTGGTTGACATGGCGCCACCCTGGCAGATACCCAGCAGGGCAATCTTGTCGACACCATGGTACCTGCGGATGAATTCCACCGTATCGTCGAAGTAGCCGTTGATGTAGTCGTCGAGCGTGCGGTACTTGTCTACCATACGCGGGTAACCCCAGTCGTTGAGGTAGACGTCGATTCCCTGGTTCAACAAATTACGGACCAGCGAGCGGTCTGGCTGCAGGTCGGCCACCTCGTAACCATTGATCAGCGGCGGCATGATCATCAGCGGCGTCTTCATGATTTTCGATTGCTCGACCAGCGGATGATAATGGTAGACCTTGATGCCATCCTGCTCAAAGATGATGTCTTTTGGCGTGCTGCCAATATCGATGTCGTCGTCGGTCAGATTGGTGAGGTTGCTGATGCCCTTGGTGAGCTTCTCGTTCAGAGTTGCGGCTTCAGCCACGAGGTCAGCGGGAAGAATCTGGATTGGGAAAGAAAACATGGGTAGCACCCTCCTAAAGGTCTTATTAGCTTGTAAACCCGATCAGCACAACATTCAGGCTTCGGCTCACTCGCTCTTGGCACGCGCCACGGCGGCGACCTTGCGAGGCGCGACGCTGCCCTTGGCAGCCCCTTGCGCGGCCTGCGGCAGTGCCTTCTTGAGCGCTCGGACCTCTTTCTTGAGTTCGTGGATCACCTGATAGGTTTCGTCCAGTTCGCTGCGCGTGGGCATGTCCAGACTACGGAAGATGTCTTCGACAACTGCGCGTTGTGCCAGCTTGAATTGCTGCTGGGCTTTCGTGAACGCGTTTTGCGTATCGAGGAACTCCTTCGTATTGAAGGTCACCAGCAGCGATTTGTCTGCCGTACGATACCAGAGGCCCATCAACTGGCGCAATGCGGTAATCTTCTCACCCTTGGCAGCCACTTTTCCGAGTTCTTCCACGGTTGCCTCGACGGCCTTGGACAAGGCCTCGGCAAACGACGTGTGGAAATTGAGACTGCTCTTGCGCAGATCAACAACGGTGTCGATCAGCCGCAATAGCTTGGCGTTCTTCTCACGGGAAGCGCCAAACAGGGGAATCTGACCCACGCCCGCCAGGGCACTGGCGTCGCCTTCCATCGACAACAAACGGTTGAGTCCGGCGGTGCCGCCGAGTACTGCTTCGCCAAAGTGCCCGGATGAAGCGGCCTGCATCAAAAAGGACAACCAGGGGCCCATGGCATCGGGCAAGTCTTTGCTGAAGGTTCCGCTCAGATTACCGATGTGCGAACCCATGCCGAAACTGCGCTCCAGCATGGCTGTCGATTCCTTGGCCCACTGTTCGGCAAAACCCTTGAGGTCGGGACGCCAATCCTTGTTGGCTTCGAGATTGGGCGCCACGACCTTCATGGACTTGAAAAAGAAATCCATGACGCGGTTCATTGCGCCCTGGCTGCTCGATATACGGTCCATCAGCAGGCGTGCAGCTTCGTTGGTACTCTTGTTGGCGGTTTCAACACCTTTCTTCACCGCTTCGACGGGGCCTTCGTTGCCGCCAGGGAGATTCTGCAGCAGCGCGGACCAGTCGCCCCACATGCGCTTCTGCGACTCGGCCCAAGCGTTCACGACGCTGCTCATTTGCTCATTCGGATCCTTGTTTTCCACTCCTGTGATCTCCTTTCAGTGTGTCGGACACGCCTACCGCCACGGTAGGCGGATGCCCTGCGGTAAGCGGGGTGCACTCTACAACAAAACTGCGGCCGTCTGGCGACGGCCGCGATCATGCAGCTTGACTGGCCTGGTAAAGGTATCAGGCCAGTGCCACTACTGCATCTGCCTTATGCTTTGCTTCACCCTGCTCGTTGGCGCAGGTCAATTCAAGGCGAACACATTTTTCGCCCCCCTGCTCCAGCTTCTCAACCACCTTGCCGGTGCACACCAAGCGCTCGCCAACCTGGGTGATGGCCGTAAAGCGCACCCCGAAACTGCGGATCGCTTCCTGCGGCACCCATTGGGTCAGCATGCGACCCAGGTAAGCCATGCCCAGCATGCCGTGCGCAAAAACGTCGGGGATTCCTTTCGAGCGCACATAATCCTGGTCAAGATGCAGGGGATGGTGGTCGCCGGAACCCGTGGCATACAGGGCAAGAGTCAGACGGGACACCGGCTCGGTGGTCAAAGAAGGAATCTCGTCGCCAACCTGGAGCGCATCAAAATTCGCTGTTGTCATGGACTTCCCCCTATCCCCGAATAACCATCACAGAGTGCACATCGCACACCAGTTCGCCCAGCCGGCGCACCTTGACATCCTTGACGACGAACTGCAAAGCGCCATTCTTCTTGTCGTAAATGTCGGTGATCTCGCCATCGAAGGTCAGTGTATCGCCAGAATAGACCGGCTTGTGATAAACGAACGATTGCTCGCCATGCAGCATCTTGCCGAGGTCACAGCCCATGGTCTCGAGGTAATCGAAGGGGTGCTCCTTGTCCATGTCCATGCAGAAGAAGAAGGTCGGTGGCGCCAGCACACCCGGAAGACCGGCCTTTTTCGCGGCCTCCTCGTCGAAATAGATCGGGTTCGTTTCACCTGTCGCCTTGGCGAACCATTTCAATTGCCACGCCGTCAGGTTGACGGAATGCTGAGGCACTTTCATGCCGATGTGTTTCTTGTCGATCAACATCTGTTTCACTCCTGGACCACCCCGGCAACCGGGGTGGAAACGCTGTTTGACGACTCGTTCAGATGATTTCCAGAGCGATCGCAGTGGCTTCGCCGCCGCCGGCGCAGAGGCCCGCGATGCCGCGCTTGAGACCACGCGCCTTGAGCGCGTAGAGCAGCGTCACCAGAATCCGTGAACCCGTCGCACCGATCGGATGGCCTAGCGCACAGGCACCACCATTGACATTGACCTTGTCGCGCGGCAGTTTGAGGTCACGCATCGAAGCCATGGTCACCGCTGCAAATGCCTCGTTGATTTCCCAGAGATCGACGTCCTCGGCCTGCCAGCCAAGCTTCTTCAACAGCTTCTCGAAAGCAAATACCGGCGCCGTGGTAAACCAGGAAGGATCATGCGCAAAGGTCGAGTGGCCGACAATCCGCGCCAGGGGTTGGATGCCGGCACTCCTGGCGTCCGATTCGCGCATCAGGACAAATGCCGCAGCACCATCGGAAATCGACGACGAGTTGGCCGGCGTGACCGCACCGTCCCGCTTGAATACCGGCTTGAGTTTGGCGATCTTTGAAACGTCGCACTTCATCGGCGTCTCGTCGAGGGCGACCACTTCTTCACCCTTGCGGCTGGTGATGGTCACCGGTGCGATCTCGTCCTTGAAGACACCCGAGGTGACTGCGTTCTGTGCGCGGGTCACGGATTCAACGGCGAAGGCATCCATCTCTTCACGCGAGAAGGCGTACTTGTCGACGCACAGTTCGGCGAACACTCCCATCGGCTTGCCTTGTTCGTACGCATCCTCAAGGCCGTCGAGGAACATGTGGTCATGCAGCACCCCATTTCCCAGCCGGTAACCCGAGCGTGCGGTGGTCAGCACATGCGGAGCATTGGTCATCGATTCCATGCCGCCCGCCACTGCGATGTTGACCGAACCAGCCAGCAGCTCGTCATGAGCGATCATGACCGATTTCTGGGCAGAACTGCACATCTTGGTCAGGGTGGTGCAAGGCACCGACTTCGGCAGACCGGCGCCCAGGACTGCCTGGCGCGCAGGTGCCTGCCGCACCCCTGCCATCAGGCAGCAGCCCATCAGCGCCTCGTCGATCTCCTCGACCTTGACACCGGCCTGCTCGACAGCGGCCTTGATCGCGACAGCGCCGAGTTGCGGCGCGGTCATACCCGCAAACTGACCCTGAAAAGCGCCCACGGGGGTACGCTTTGCACCTACGATGACAACGGATTCACTCATACGACACTCCTTGATTGCAACGGATGTTGCCAGATTGAAGTTTGCTGCTGACCAGGAATTACTTGGGCGCCATCCGGATGGCGCCGTCAAGGCGGATCACTTCACCGTTCAGATAGCCATTCTCACAGATATGTCTGACCAGCCCGGCGTATTCAGCAGGTTTGCCGAGGCGCGACGGGAACGGGACCATCTTACCCAGAGAATCCTGAGCGGCCTGCGGCAGACCCTTGAGCATCGGCGTTTCGAAAATGCCCGGAGCGATCGTCACCACCCGGATACCGTGAGCCGCCAGTTCGCGTGCCACGGGCAGGGTCAGGCCAATCACCCCTGCCTTGGACGAAGCATAGGCTGCCTGGCCAATCTGACCATCGTAACCCGCGACGGAAGCGGTATTGACGATTACACCGCGCTCGCCCCCCTCGTTCGGATCGTTCTTGCTCATCGCCTCGGCGGCCAGACGAATCATGTTGAAGGTGCCGACCAGATTGATGTTGACCACGCGCGCGAAGGTTGCCAGGTCATGTGGGCCATCGCGGCCCAGCACCTTCTTCGGTGGTGCGACACCGGCGCAGTTCACCAGTCCGTGCAATGCTCCGAATTCGTTCACGGCCAGATCGATGGCGGCACGTGCACTGGCCTCATCGGTCACATCGGTCTTGGCAAAGCGCGCGTTCGCACCCAGCTGCGCTGCCTGCGCCTCACCCGCGGCCGCGTCCACATCAACGATCACCACCTTTGCACCCGCGTTGATCAGGCCACTCGCCGTTTCTGCTCCGAGTCCGGAGCCAGCACCCGTTACCACAAAAACACTGCCACTGATTTGCATTTTAACCCCCAAAAAAATATCGCGACATCACGTAATGCCACGCTCCTGGACTGTGCCGACGGCGCTTATCCATGCGTCGTCACAGTAAAACAGAACCTCAGGCTCTTCGGAAACCCTTTTGAAGAGACGAGGGCCTGACTTCAGAAGGCTGCCCGGCAACCACCCGCACAGCCAACCGTTGCACTTACCAGTTCCCTGGTGCTTGGCGCATGACGCTTGGCCGCAGGCGAGCAATCTCGCCATTGTCGAATGCAGACTGCTGCCGAGTCAAGCCTTCGACGCAGTGCAGCAGCAAGGGCCACACGATGCCCGCGCGGCAAACGATCCTTGCCAGGGATCAAGGACCCGCTGTCACCGCTTCTGTTGACCTGGATCAGGGCCGCGTCCGCGTAATGCTTTAGGATATTGCTCGCTTGGGCGCTGTGCCGCCCTATGCTGATGATAGTCTCAGCATTCAACGGAGAATTCACATGGTCGAAACGTTTAATCCATCCCAGGAAGCTGCCGTGGCGACAACGGCTCCCCCTCCTCCCGAAGAGATTGGTACCGTCAAACCTCCCGCCAAACCCCGCGTCGCTCGTCGGAAAAAACCCATAGCAAACCGGACCACTCTGCCAGTGGTTGCTGAAGCCGCCACGGCCACCGCGCCGGGCTCTACCACGGCCATGCTTCCGGCCACCACTCCGGCAGCAGTGGCGACGCCCGCGACAGCAATAGCCACGCCCGCGGCAGCAGCGGCAACGCCAGCGACAGCAACGGCCACACCTGCAGCCGCCGAGCCGCAGCCGCGAACGGGCTTCTCTCGCCGCCTGGGAGATCGCCATTTGCTGGATTCCGACGCTCTGGAAAACATTGACCGGATGACCAATGTGGCGCTTGGTCAGCTGAGCGGAGGGGTTTCGCCGGCGTCCCTGGCGATGGCCTATCTCGACTGGACGGTGCACCTGGCGGCCTCACCCGGCAAGCAGTTTCAACTGGCGGCCAAGGCAACCCGCAAGGCGCTGCGCCTGGGCAGCTATGCCCTATCGTCGGCAATCACGGGTAACGCCGAGCCGACCATCAAACCACTCCCCGGCGACCATCGCTTCGATCATCCGGGCTGGCAGCGTTTTCCATACAACGTGATCTACCAGGGCTTCCTGCTCAATCAACAGTGGTGGCACAACGCGACCACCGGCATTCGTGGCGTTTCCAAGCATGGCGAAGCCGCCGTATGGTTCACCGCCAAACAGATCCTCGACATGACCGCACCGTGCAACGTCCCTTACCTGAACCCGGAAATCGTTGAAACCACGATCAACGAGCGGGGTGCGAATCTGGCACGAGGTGCCCAGTTCTATGGCGAGGACGTGCGTCGCGCCCTGCGCGACGAGAAGCCGGCCGGAATCGATGCGTTCAAGGTAGGAGAAAATCTCGCCATCACCCCAGGCAAGGTCGTCTTTCGTAACCTGCTGATCGAGCTGATCCAATACTCACCGACCACCGATACCGTGCAGCGCGAGCCGGTTCTGCTGCAGTCGGCCTGGATGATGAAGTACTACATACTCGACCTGTCGCCGCACAATTCACTGGTCAAGTACCTCGTCGATCAGGGTCATACGGTATTCATGATTTCCTGGCTCAATCCGGGTGCGGAACACCGCAACCTGGGAATGGAAGACTACCGCAAGCAAGGAACGCTGGCCGCCATCAACGCCATTTCGGACATCCTGCCGGGTCGCCGCATCCACGCGGCGGGTTACTGCCTGGGCGGAATCCTGCTGACCATTGTCGCCGCCGCAATGGCTCGCGACGGGGATGACCGTCTGGCCAGCGTCACCCTGTTCACCACCATGACCGACTTCACCGAGGTTGGAGAAATCAACGTCTTCATGGATGCCAGCGAGGTGACCTTGCTTGAAGACATGATGTGGCAGAAAGGTTACCTGGGGCACAAGCAGGTTTCCGGCGGCTTCCAGCTGCTCAAATCCGCCGACCTGATCTGGTCGAAGATGGTACGGGAGTACTATCTTGGGCAACGCGAACCGATGTTCGATCTGATGGCCTGGAACGCCGATGGTACGCGCATGCCCTATCGCCAGCACTCCGAGGTTCTGCGTCGCCTCTACGTGGACAACGAACTGTTTCAGGGCAAGTACCTGGTCGACGGGCGCGCCATCTCGATCAGCAACATCCATGTGCCAATGTTTGCCGTCGCCGCCGGGGCCGACCACGTGGCTCCGTGGCACTCGGTATACAAGCTGCACCTGCAAAGCGACGCGACCGAGCTGACTTTCGTCCTCACCAGTGGTGGCCATAACGTGGGCATCGTCAATGAGCCGGGTCGCCCGCGCCGATCCTACCAGCTCAGTGTATGCCGGGAGGGCAAACGTTTCCTGGATGCTGAAACCTGGAAGGAGAAAACGCCATCGTATCAAGGGTCGTGGTGGCCTGCGTGGCAACAATGGCTGCAGCGGCACTCCTCCGGCAGTGAAGCACCGCCGCCGATGGGCGCGCCGGACAAGGGCCTTGTTCCGCTCTGCGACGCACCGGGAACCTATATCTATCAGGTTTGAGGGTCATCATGATCCTGGACTTGCGCCATTACCTGCCTGATAGGCATCCCGCATCGCCCGCTTTAGCGTCTTGCCGGCTGCGTTGCGTGGAAAGTCGTCCATGATCTGCAGCGCGTGCAGGCGCTGGTAGCGAGCGTCGACGCGCTCGTTGATCCAGGAACGCAGTTCGCTGGCACTGGTTGCTGCCCCGTCGCGGAGCAGCACCGCAGCGACCGGCGTTTCGCCCCATTTTTCATGCGCCACGCCGAATACGGCCACTTCCCTGACCGCAGGGTGACGTGCGGCGACCTCTTCGATGTCCCTCGGGTAGATCTTGACGCCACCGCTGTCGATCATGTCCTTCTTGCGGTCAACCAGATAGAGATAACCCTCGTCATCGGTATAGCCCAGATCGCCAGTAAACAACCAGCCGTTGCGGATCGCCTGCGCAGTCAGATCGGGGCGGCCGTAATAGCCGGTCATCAGCGACGGCCCACGCCCGACGATCTCGCCGACCTCTCCAGGCGGGGCGTCGCTGCCGTCGTCCCGGACGATGCGCATCTCGAAAAAACAGGGTGGTGATCCGACCGAACCGGCCTTGCGAAGTGACTGCGTCTTATCGAGAATGGTCCAGAAACCTTCGGTCAGTCCATAGAGTTCGTAAAAGCGATCAGGCAAGAGGCGATTGAGCAGGTCCTTCTGTTCCTGATAGAGCGGCGCCCCCAGCGAAAGGATCATTTGCAGTGAAGAAAGCCGTTCAGCGGAGAAATTCGGCGAGTTGAGCACAGCGATGATCTGTGCGGGTACCATCATGGTATGCGTGACGCGCTCGCGGGCGATGATCTCGATCGCCTCTTCCGGATCGAACTGGCGCTGCAGGACGTAACGCGCGCCCAGATAGAAGCAGGGCATCATGGTCACGAAAGCACCGTTGAAGACGATCGCGCCGGTGTGCAGCACCACCGATTCAGGGCTCATCCGCCATGCCGAGGCGAACAGGGTGCAATACATCGAGCGCACGAAATGAGTATGCATGATCCCCTTCGGAAGACCCGTCGTGCCGCTGGTGTACATCACATTGAACAATTCGTCCTGTCCGACCGGCACGGATTCGAACCCTCCCTCGGAAGCATTCCCAAACGGGGCCGCAGCGTAATCCGCATAATCTCCCGTCGGGCCGTCAATCATCAGCACGTGTTCAGCCGTCAGCCCCGGCAACTCGCCACGTATCTGATCGACAACCGGCGCCATCGAGCGATCCGTGATCAGACAAACGGCACCTGCATCACGCAGCAGGCTGGCCAGACCGGAAGCCATCAACAGCGGGCTCAGGGGAACCAGTACCGCACCGATCGACGGCACCGCCCAGTAAACTTCGAGGAGTTCCCGGCAGTTGCTCAAGACCGTTGCGACCCGATCACCTTTGCGCACCCCAAGCGACGACAGCAAGCAGGCGCAACGGTCAACACGCGCCTCGAACTCACGCCAGCTCAGACGTTCCTGCTCGACCACGACGGCCACCTGTGCCGGCCGGAAAGTCGAGTGATGTTTGATCAGTGTCGCAAGTTGCAGCATTTTCCTTACCCTCCAAAATATCCGCGCCACGCCAGGCCAATTGTGTCGTCCTTCCCGAATCGGTCCAGAGCGTTCATCGCCGGCATGCTGTCGCAGCGCAACAAAACGTTACTATACCGTGCAATTTCACCCGCTCGTGCAAACCCTTGCTCAAACTCTGGCGCGGGCTCGACGAAAGGCCGCGACAAGTCCTCCGGAAAACCATTTAAGGTGATTTCCTCATTT
>NZ_JDST02000029.1:0-41302 GCF_000584975.1 Candidatus Accumulibacter cognatus
CCAGACTGGAACGAAACCCGCTTCTACCCGAGTGGGACATCTTGATCCGACCGGCTTGCTTGGTATGAGGATTTGCGGAGATCACCTTAGCACTCGGGCCGACGACATTATCTGGCGGGTCAAGGTGGGCGGGGAGTGGGTGTATCTGTACCTGCTCATCGAGTTCCAGAGCCGCGTCGACCAGTACATGGCCCTGCGCATGATGGTCTATGGCGGGCTGCTCTATCAGGACCTGATCAAGCGCGGTAAAGTTCTGGCCGACGGCCGCCTGCCGCCGGTCCTGCCCATCGTTCTCTACAACTGGAGCCCGCGCTGGTCGGCGGTGACCGACGTGTTTGACCTGATCCCGCCGGTACCGGGTCTGGTCGAGCAGTTCAAGCCGCGGCTGAAATACCTGTTGATCGACGAGAATGCCTGGACCGACAGCGAGTTGGCCCCACTCAAGAATCTGGTGGCAGCGGTTTTCCGGATCGAACACCCGGCGTCGCCGGAAGCCATTGGCGGATTGCTGAGCCTGCTCGACGAGTGGCTGACCGAGCGGCCTGACCTGCGCCGGATGTTCGCGCTCTGGATCCGGGCGACATTGATGCGCAAGGCGGAATACCGTATCGTCTTGCCTCAGATAGAGGACTGACAGGAGCTGAATGTCATGTTGGCGGAACGACTCGAGGAATGGGCGCAGGCCTACAAGGCCGAGGGAAAGGCTGAGGGGGAAAGCTGAGGGTGAGGCGCTGGCGCTGCAGAAGCTGCTCAAGAAGCGTTTTGGTGCCGTCCCTTCTGATGTCCTGGCGAAGATCTCTGCCGCTTCCCTTGAGCAGATCGATGCGTGGCTGGACCTGGTGCTCGATGCCCGGAGTCTGGATGACATCTTCGGGCCAACCACGTGCTGAAGTCGCCCGTATCTCGGCTGGCGTGAGAGTTTCGTGCCCTCCGTTCAGCCGTCATCCCAGCAAGCGGCAACGTCTTCGACGATCCGGGATTTCCCCCAGAGGAGTCAGGCGCTACGCAAGCGGACCCGGCGCCGGATCGATTTATCCCAAGCAGGGCGTGCGTATCGAGAACGATCGTGCCAGCGCCTCCCACGCAATATCGGCCAAGGGCTCGATGATGTCAGCGCATATTTCCAGTTTGGGGCGCAAGCCAAATGGCGGACCAGAACGTTCACTGGCATAAGGATGCCACGCAGGCATCGGGAGACCATTCTTGGTCACAACCCGGACTTCTCCCTTGCTGACGACGCTGTCCATCGTGGCAAGGCACCTAGCCTTGAATTCCGAAGCGTGAATCGTTGGCATGGCAGCCCCCACATTGACAATTCCAGTGAGCATGGTCAGTTGACCGGTCTCCGTGAAGGCCCGAACAAATCCCTTCACCTTCTGCCGCAGTGGCGAGGATTGAGGATTCTGAAAGACTGGCCGTGGGCTACCGCCACATCCAAAATTGGCTTGAAGAACTATTAGAATCAGTGCGTTGGCTTCTCCATTTCGAGTGGCAAGGCCCTGTCGACCAGTTGCCCCGGCTTCTGCATCAGCGTGCCCGAGTGCGCTTCAAGTTCCAGGATCAATTCCTGTTGCACTACGTTTCAGCCAGCCATGATCCGGAAGGGTATGCTATCGTTTGCCATGGTCGGCGTCATCAGGCTTTTGGCGCTCCGGTCATGCCAGAAATGGCCGTCTGCCATCCCGCTGCCCAAACGCTTGTGCTAACGGCCATGACCTTTCCAGGCCCCCCCGATCATGAAAGTCATGACCGTTTCCTCTCCCTCGGCCCGCGCTGCAGCGCGGGCCGGCTACGGCAGCGCGGAGCAGTGCTCCACGAACCCTCTCGTTTGCCCCCGCTAAGGGAAGGGGAGATTTATCTTTGCTCTGGGCTCTCGGCGGATCCGCGGTGTAGGTCCTCAAGGCATCGAGGCGGGCGCTGCCCTTGCCGCGCGCCCTCCCCGACGCGTGTCAACCGCGAACAGGGCGCCATAGGCCAGCGTCAGACTGCACGGACCATTGCTCGCTGCCTGTGCAAGCCGGAAGTGGGCAAAGCGTGGGGCAGGACCCTGTTCCTGCCGAAAACGCTGCTGCGGATCCCAGGTTCCGAGGTTTTCGAGCGACCAGCGGACGATGATTCGCTGATCGTCGAGGTTGTTCCAGACCACGGCGAATGACTCTCCCGTGTCCTCGCAGACATGGACTCCGGCTCCGGAAAGAATCTCGAGCAGGGCACGCAACTGGCTGTCGGACAGCGCCGTACGGTAGGCGCCCAGCACGTCAAAGTCGGCAAGAATCTCGTGCATCCGCACGTACAGCCCGCGTTTCGCTTCGCTGCCGCAGCGGAAGGCCTTGAGCAGTTTTATCAGGGTCGGGATTCTCGCATCGTCGTGATTCTGCAGATTTCCCTGCCGGGCTTCCAGCGTGACCTCTAGGGCACTGAGTGGCGCCGTTGGCGGCAGGCGGAGGGTCAAGCGGCCACTCTCCTGATCCTGACGCGAATCTATCCGCAGGCGCTGGCCATCGCAGGTCACCAGGGCTTGCACCGGCACGCTGAGGGCATGGAATATCAAGGTGTAGCTGCGGGCGGCGGGAACGACGCTGAGGTCGCCGCACGTGGGCCCGACGCGCAGTCGCGGCGCGGTACCCGAGCACTGTTGCAACAGTGCCGTCACCACCCTGGCCCCGTGCTGATAGCCGTGGCTCTCCCCGTCGTCTTCATACAACTCGAAACGGTTATCTGCTCCCGGAAAGACGTGCACGGTGAGGGCGCGCGGGTTGTTGACTCCGCTGGCCGCTGGCTCATCAGCCAGCACGACGATGGCGCCGGCGCGCGCAAAGACGGGGATTTCATCGAGTCCGCCATAAAAGCTGTGCCATGCCGCCCCGGAGTAGTGCTGTCCGGTGAAGAAATGGTACCAGTCGCCGGCCGGTAGCCAGATGAGCTGTCGGCCAAGACGCGTATCCCGGTCACACGGGGAAGTGAACGGCGCAGCAATCAGCTCGCTGCCGAATGCGTACTGGCCGGGACAGCGGTACGCCTCGGGCGCTTGCGGGTACAGGTGATACATCGGCCGCAGCAAGGCGGCGCCGCCCTGGTGTTCCTGCCAGGCGATGCTGTACAGATAGGGAATCAAGGCATGACGCAGCTGCATGGCCGAGCGGGCAAGCGCCAAGGTCTGCGTGTCCCAGCCCCAGGGCCGGCGCTCGTGGAACGGATTCTGGGTGCTGTGCAGGCGCAGGATCGGGCTGAATACGCCAAACTGCAGCCAGCGCACATAGAGTTCGGCGTCTTCGATGCCTTCCATGTGCCCGCCGATGTCGTGGCTCCACCAGCCGAAGGCGACGTTGGCCGCCGTCGCCGTGAAATGAACCTGGAAGGCCAGCGAGCGCCACGAAACCACGGTGTCTCCCGAAAAGCCGATCGGGTAGCGATGACTGCCTAGTCCGCCCCAGCGCGAGAATGCGAATGAACGCCTGGCGGGATTACGGCCCAGGTCCAGGAAGTGCAGGTGGTTGAGCCACCACAGCGGATCGAGGTCGGAGCAGGCCGTTCGCCTGCCCTGTTGCCAATCCATCCACCAGAAATCGACACCCTCCGCTTCCAGGGGATGGTGCAGGATTTCGAAGTAGGCTTGCGTGAAGGCAGGATCGGTGATGTCGAAGACGACCGGTTCGCCGGTCGCCGGATCCCCGCCAAGCTGCCGAGCCATGACCGGATAAGCCGCCTCATGCGGCCAGACGCCGTCCGCGGGATGCAGATTGAGTGCAGTCTTCAGCCCCAGTGCATGCAGGTCGGCGAGCAGTGCACGGGGGGTGGGGAAGAGATCCTGGTTCCAGGTGTAGCCGGTCCATCCACGAGAGGCATTGCCGGTATGGGTGATATGCCAGTCCATGTCGATGACGCATACCGACAAGGGCAGCTCGTGCGCTCGAAAGTCGCGCATCAGGTCAAGCAGTTCGTCCTGGCGATAGGGCCAGTAACGGCTCCACCAATTGCCCAGCGCCCAGCGCGGAAGCAGTGGAACGGCACCGCTCAAACGCCGATAATCGTGCAGGCATGCGGTGAAATCTCGGCCATAACCGAAGAAATAGAGATCGATACGACCGGCCCGCTGGTCGCGAGCGGCAATCCACCCATCTTCCAGCAGCGGTGCATCCGAGTCGTCGACGACGGTCCAGCCGCCGCTCGATAGCAGCCCCGGGTCGAGGGGAATCGGGCCGTCAGTCTTGTCCAGGGTGCGCGTCGTCCCCCCCAGGTTGCCGACATCGTGATCGCCGTAGTGCCAGGTCAGGCCTGACTCAAGCAGCGTCACCAGCAATCCGTGGGCAGTCAAGCCCAAACGCGGATCGTAACGCAGGTGCAAATGCTCGGTCATGATCTCGACGGCTTCGCCGTCGTGCAATACCTCGAAACAGGGCACCACTTGGCGGCGATGCCAGAAGGTGCGGCTGGGTCGATCTTCGAAGTGTTCGTCTGCCGCGAACTCGAGGCGCAACAGTCGAGAGGTCAACACCGTGAAGCGGGCTCGGGTCGCGGCCACCACGGCTTTTGGGTCAGCCACCGAGTCGAGCTGAACGCGCAAGTGTTTGGCGGGTTTCATTGTTTTTTGCAGAGTGGACTGGCAAGCAGAAAGGCCGGCAGTACTGGATTGAGGAAGAAGGCTTTCCTCATGAAGGTCTGGAAAAGTTGTTAAACTCTGGTTGTTGAATGTTGCTGACCGCATTCAACGTATCTTCGCTTTTCCAACTGATGGTGTATTGCAGATGTCGTTTCCTGTTCATCCATGCCGTTGCTGCCTGCCGATCCTCCTGCTCCTCGCGGCTTGCGCAACTGTCGAGCCTCCCCCTGCGTCGGGCGATTCCGGGAAAACTCACGTGGCGCAAGAGCAGCCCGCGCGACCACCGACGTCTTCCGTTCGCCAGGAGAATGCGAAACCCACTCCTTTCCTTGATGAAGAGGCACGCAGGACAGTCTATTTCTCCTTCGACGGCACGACGATCGACAGCGAAGGGGATGAGGTGCTGCGCCAGAACGCCCTGAAACTCAAAGAGAATCCGCAACTGGTCGTCATCCTGGTCGGCCATACCGACAATCTGGGCAGCGCAGCTTACAACCTCGCGGTAGCGGACAGGCGGACGGAGGCAGTGAGCGACCGGCTGCGCGCGCTTGGCGTCGCCAGGAACCAGATTCGCCGTCAGCCAGTCGGCAGCGAAAAAAGCAGCAAACTGAAATGTGACAGCGAGGCCTGCCGTCGCACGATGCGGCGAGTCGAACTGGTCTATGAGTGGCGCTGAGGATGGATTGCCGGGCGTCTCCGGGGCAGCGGTCTTGCCCGGAGCCAGGCAACGGGAATGCCGGCCGGAAGTGGGCGTTGACCTCATGCACGGGTTCTGCTGCTCAGGCCGGCGCATGCCAGACGTTTCGGCAGTGGGTTTCCCGAATCCGCCACGTCGCCAGTGCACCGAAGCTGGCTGTTCCGGCCAGCAGGAGCAGGCTGGCCTGGAAATTCTCTGGCGTGTAAAGGCGTGCCCCGGTCGCAGTCAGGCCGCCTTGCCATCCCCAATCTATGACCCAGCCGACCAGCGGCTGCAGGATGGCGGCTGCCAGGAACCCCCCCATATTGGTGACGCTGGTCGACATTCCGGAGAGCAATGGTGGATTGACTTCCTTGGCACAGGTCCAGGTCAGCGTGAAGCTGGCAGAAACCAGACCCATCAGCGCAAACAGCGCGTAGCTCAGGCTCAGGGGCAAGGGGCTGCCAGAAAGCCAGATTAGCCAGATCAAGGCATACAGGTGACTACTTGCCACCAGCACCGGTTTGCGCCGACCCAGTCGGTCGGAGAGCGTGCCGACAAACACACTGCCCAGGGCAAAAGCAGCGAACAGGAGACTTACGTGATTGGCCGAAACGACGCGGGGCAGATGGTGCACCTGAGTCAGAAAAGGGGTGGCCCACAAGCCGGCAAAAGCCAGGAAGCTGCCGCAGATGCCGAAGTTGGCAGCGACCACCGGCCAGGTGTCGCGGTTTCCGAGCACCGACAGCAGACCGGAGAGCACCACGGTCCGGTCGAAACGAGGTTTGCCTGTGGTCGCCGGCAAACCTTGGGTCTCATCTGACGGCTCGCGCAACCAATACCAGCAGGCCACGCCCAGGAGCAGCGATACGCCCGCCAGGCCGATGAAGACGCCTCGCCAACCGGTGATCTGGGCCAGCCAGGAGAGTGGCGAGCCGGCCAGCACAGATCCCAGATTGCCGATCAGCACGCTGAGTCCAACCAGACTGGCGAAACGGCGTTCATCGAAAGACACGGCGATGATCTTGAGCATGGCGATGAAAGTCACTGAAACGCCCAGCCCGATCAGCGTCCGGCCGAGCAGGGCCAGGTCCAGATTCGGGGCCAGGCCGAACAACAAGCTTCCGACGCCACCGACCAGTCCGCCGAGCAGGAGAATCAGGCGCGGCCCGAGCGTATCGACGAGGATGCCGGTGGGCACCTGCATCACCGTGTAAACATAAAAGTAGGTTGCCGCCAGCACGCCCAGCGATGACGCCGTGGTGTTGAATGCCAGAATCAGGTCCGGCGCGATGCCGACCGGCGCAAAGCGCTGAAAAAAAGACAGGACGTAGGCCGCAACCACCCCGCCCAGGGCCAGAATACGGCGGCGACGCTGCCGCCGGACCAGATCGCTCATTGTGCGGCTGCTGCGGGTGATCCGGATGGACGGGAGGCAAGCTCCGCCAGAGCTCGGCAAGGGAGTTTCACGACAGCCCCCGGCTCTTCAGATCACGCGCCAGTGCCTTGTCGACCTTGAGAATGTGGTTGACCAGCCAATCGCGAATGAAGCCCATCAGTTCAATCGGGATCGTTGCCCCGCTCTCGTACTGGCGCTTGAACTTCGAGACCTCTTCGATCAGCTTGTGATGGGCGGCCAGGTGCGCCTCACGGTCTGGGTAGCGGTGCTTTTCCATCAATTTTTCTTCGAAGCCGAAATGATTGACCGTATAGTTCACGAGTTCGTCGAGAATCGAACCACAGGCTGCCCGGCCTGCTCCAACATGCATGGCATTGTTCAGGCGGTTGGCGATTTCGATCAATACCTGATGCTGGCGATCAATCTCCGCATGCCCCACAACCAGGGCATTCGACCAGGCCATCAGCGGCTTGACCGCAGCCGAACCCCGAGTCGCCGCTTGTTGTCCAGGGTTGTCCAGTTCGCCGATATTGAAGCGTTGCACCATCGAGAACATCTCGCTGGACGCCTGCTCCAAGTCGGCTGCCGATTGCAGCGACTGTTTGATCACATTTTCGGTCTGTTCAGAAGCATTCATCACCTCATCCACATGGCCGACAATTTCTTCGATGCGGTGTGTCTGCTCGTGGGTTGCCTGCGACAGCGCGTTCATTTTCTGAAGCGTGTCCTGCGCCTGTTCTTCGATGGCCCGCAGGGTATCAGCGGCGGAGTTGGCCTGCGTGACGCCGCTGGCAATGACCGGCGCCGCAGCCTGCATGCCCGCCACTGCACTTTCGGTATCGGTCCGGATGCTCTGCAGAATACCGCCGATCTCACTCGTCGCACTGCTGGTTCGCTCGGCCAGCTTGCGGACCTCGTCAGCCACGACCGCGAAGCCGCGCCCCTGTTCGCCGGCGCGCGCGGCCTCAATCGCCGCATTGAGCGCCAGCAGGTTGGTCTGGTCGGCGATTTCCCTGATCACCTTGGCCATCTGTCCGATTTCGCTGGTGCTGGCCACCAGCCGGGAAACCTGCTCCGACGAAACCGCAACCGTGTCGGCGATGGCCTGCATCTCGACGGCGACCTCCGCCGCCACATGGGCGCCATCATGGGCGCGCCGCGCCACCTCGTTGGCGCCGTTCTCGGTCGCATGCACCAGCCCGTTCACCACCTCGACGCTTGCCGAAACGTCGGCAATCGCCGAGCGGGTGTATCTGACGGCACCGGCCTGCACCTGGGTTGCCAGGTTGATCTCATTGGACTCGGCGGAAAGGCGTTCGACACTTGCCTGCACCTTGTTGGCGTTGATGAAGATGGCACGCAGCATTTCCTTGAGGCTGCTTTGCATGTGCGCGAGAACGAACAGCAGGCTGCTCCGGTCATCCCTTTGCAGTGGGATCGCTTGTGTCAGGTCACCGTTGGCGATTTTGCTGGACACGCCCAAGGCGAGGCGGGGTTCGCCACCGAATTCGTCGACGATGCTTTTCCGCACCAGCCAGCTACTCAACAGCAGAACACAGGTCGCGGCAACCGCCAGTAACACGCTGTGGATTGCCTCTTCCCGGAAAATCCGCTCGACATCATCAATGTAGATGCCGGAACCAACGACCCAGCCCCAGGGTTCGAATTTCTTGACGTAGGACAGCTTGGTAAACAGTTCGCTGCTCACCCCGCCCCCTGCGAGTGGCTTGGGCCAGAGGTATTCGACATAGCCTTCGCCCGCCTGGTCGACCACTTCGTTGAAGCTGACGAAGAGATTCTTGCCGTCAACCCCGATTTTTGCGCCGCTCAACCCGGCCTGCAGTGAGATGGCCTTGTTGAAACGGGTCTCATCGAGCACCTTGCCATCGAGCGCCGGGACCGTCGGGTGCATCACCATCTTCGGCACCGGTTTGCCGAGGTCGTTGATCCAGAAGTACTCGGTCTTTTCGTAACGCATTCGTTTGAGCGTTGCGATTGCCTGCTGCCTGGCTTCGTCCTCGCTCAGGGTGCCGGCTTTTTGCAGCGCGTGGTAATGATCCAGGACGCTGACCGCTGCCTCGACCAGATGCCTGGTTTTGACCTGACGGTCCTGGTAGAGCAGGGCATGCATCGACCACAGGCTTTCCCAGACGATCAGCAGCATGGCCAGCAAGGCCAGAACGGTGGTCACGGTCAGTCGGCTCATCAGACTCAGGCGACGCAACGCAGCGATCATGTCGATCCTCCCTTCTTATACTTTTGAACTTCGATCAATCGGCGATGCTGTACCAATCGATCAAAAGATGCAACAGTCAGCGGGATCAGGGGACAAACAATAGGAGTGATGGCCCTCCCTTTTGATAAGATGGATGGTACAAGTCTCGAAAGTGCGGTGACGAAGCGCTGCACCGACTATCGTGCTCGAAGACAAAGAGTCAAAGAGTCAAAGAGTCAAGTAGGCAAACTACACAAACAGATGCCGATGTTGCCGGGCGAGGGCAGGGGTATTTCATACTTCATCGGTCTGGACCGTGCCGTTTGGAAATCGCCGTTGCTGCGGGGAGAAATGGGAATGATCAGAAAATTAGTCTTGCCGGTACGAAAACTGCTGAGCGGGACGCTGAGGAAGCTGTTCAATTTTCTCCCGCGAGAAAGACGCTTTGCTGTTTACCGTAATTTCGTCGATTGCGATCCTGCGCCGAACGCCCGCCTCGAGTTGAAGATCGCGGATTCCAAGGAGGAACTCGAGGCTTGCTTCACCCTGCTCCACGACGCCTATGTGGGCAGCAAGTTCATGAACCCCGATCCATCCGGGATGCGTGTCACCATTTATCACGCTTTGCCGACTACCACGACCTTGTGCGCCAAGTATGACGGGGAGGTGGTCGGTACCCTGTCCCTGATCAGGGAGAGTGTCCTGGGCTTTCCCCTGCAACGCATCTTCGATCTGACGGCACTGCGGGAAAAGAAAGGGAACATTGCCGAAGTATCGGCCTTGGCGATACATCGCCGATTCCGTCGAACAGGCGGCAGCATTCTCTTCCCGCTGATGAAATTCATGTACGAATACTGCACCACCTTCTTTGATACCCGACATCTCGTGATTGCGGTCAATCCCAGCCATATCGAGATGTACGAATCGCTGCTGTTCTTCAAACGCCTGACACAGAAAGTGGTCGAGAATTACGATTTCGTGAATGGCGCACCCGCTGTTGGAGCCACCCTGGACCTCAGTACCGCCCCGGAGATTTTTAGGAAACACTATTCGTCCAAACCGCCCAAGCGCAACCTCTATGCTTTTTTCACCGAGGTCAAGCTGCCCAACATCAAGCTGCCGCCACGCCGTTTTTATACCACCAACGATCCCGTACTGACTCCCGAATTGCTTGATCACTTTTTCAATGTGCGGACGAAAGTTTTCATGCAGCTCAGTGATCGCAAGAAGAAATTGCTGCACAAGATTTACGATCTGCCGGCGTATCGCGCGGTTCTGCCGCCCATTCCCGTGGAGAATCAGGAGGCTGCGGTCAACAGGAGTCACCGGCGCTTTTCGATCAGATGCCCGGCAAAGTTTTTGTTGCCGGTGCTCGATGAGACGCCATGCAGGCTGCGCCTCGAAATCTTCGAGCTCTCTCGCTACGGTTTTCGTGCACACTCACACGAAAGCATTCCACTCAACGTTTGGGGTGAGGCGATTATTCAGTTGGGCCCCTCGGAAGTATCACAAATTTACGTATTGGCGACGAGGGAGTCGGCAAACGGGATTTATGACTTCGAACTGGGTGAGCCGGACCTGATCTGGCGCAAGTTCGTCAATGCTCTGTACCGTGGCAGCACCCAGGCTGACCTTGAAAACGCAACGCGCTTCATGACCGGATAAAGTAGCTCCAGTTAGCCGGTTACCCTTGACAGGGCCGATTGATCAGATCCCGAGAGCAACTTTCACGTTAAAGCTGTGGCGGGGTGTATTGTCGGCGCCCGCCTAGCGCATGACCGGCCGTCTGCAGGCGTCGGCGGTAATGCGCTGGGGCAATACCGGTCCATCTCACGAAGGCTCGGTAGAACGCCGCGCTGTCGGTAAAACCCAGTTCTGCAGCCACTGCTGCCAGAGTCTGCCTGGTCTTGGCGAGTCGGTTGATCGCCAGATCGCGGCGCAAGGCATCCTTGATTGCCTGAAAGCTTGACCCCTCTGCTTCCAGCCGGCGATGTAGCGTCCGAGGCGACAAATTCAGGGTACGGGCGACCTCGGCGAGCGAACTCGATGTCGGCAGCGCGTCGCGCAGCGCGTTGCGTACGCGCAGAACGATCTCACGGTCACGACGATACAGGGTGGTCAGCTTGCCTGGCGCGCCGTCAAGGAAGCTTTGCAGCGCGGCTTCGTCGCGACGGATCGGCAGATCCAGCAGGTTGGCAGCAAAGACGGCGGTGAGCCTATCCGCGTCAAAGGTCGAGTGGGCAGTGTAGATCAGCGCATAATCCTCGGCATGGTCCGGGCGAGGGTAAGGGAAAGCAACAGAATCGAGAACGATGCTGCGCCCTACCAGCCAGGAATAAAGTCCGTGCAGCAGGCGCAATAGCCATTCGAAGGCGAAAACCCGTCCGATCACGAGCGGGCGATTTTCCACGATGGACAGGCATGCCTGTTCGGGGTGGATATCGAGATGGACACCGAGGTCGGGCAGCAGCAAGCGGAGGAAGCGGATGCTGCGTTCGATGGCCTCGGCCAGCGTCGGCGCGGTGATGGTGCTGCGGCAGAGAAACTCGAAAGTGCCGGATCGGATCGGCATCGAGAAGAGGCCAAAGCCTTCATCGTCGAGTTCGCTGTTGATCCGGTTGTAAAGATCGGCGTAACGGTCGACCGGAATACGGGCGCCTGGATCGTTCAATACCTGCGCAGCAATGTGGGCGCCTTCGAGGAGCCGCGCGGTATCCCGGCCCGCATGCTCAAGACCCGCCAGCATTCCCTGCACGAAGGCGATGGCCACAGTCGCGCGTGCCGGAGCGGGAAGCGTGGCAGATGACGTGGCCTTCTTGGCCCTCTCCTTGGCAGTCTTCTCAGGGTATGGCATAGGCTTCTCGCAAGGCTGTGTATTGACGGGAAATTCCAAGTTGGCAATAAATACATTGTTGGCGGCATATTGGGGAATGGCTTTATTGTCGTCAACTTCCTAACATGTGCGTCCTTGTACAATTTCCGGTATCCAGGACAATCTTTGTGGAGCGCGAACGACATGACCGACCTTTCCATTGCCAAGAAGCTTCTGCCCTACAAGCCCAAGCACAAGGTGCGCTTTGTCACCGCCGCCTCCTTGTTTGACGGACATGACGCATCTATCAACATCATGCGCCGAATTCTGCAGTCGACAGGTGCCGAGGTCATCCACCTCGGCCACAATCGTTCCGTGCAGGAGATCGTGAACGCCGCATTGCAGGAGGATGTGCAGGGAATCGCCATCACCTCCTACCAGGGGGGGCACGTCGAATTCTTCAAATACATGATCGACCTGTTGAAGGCTGGTGGCGGTGAGAACATCCAGGTCTTCGGCGGTGGTGGCGGGGTCATCGTGCCGAGCGAGATCGACGAATTGCACGCCTACGGTGTGGCGCGCGTCTACTCGCCGCAGGATGGCCAGTCGATGGGCTTGCAGGGAATGATCAACGAACTGATGGCGAAATCCGACATCGACATTGCTGCGCTGGCGCCAAAAGAGCCGGACGCCGTGCTTGCCGCGCTGAAGGCCGGCAACCGCCGCAAGCTGGCGCAGATCATCAGCGCCCTGGAAAACGGTGCTTACCCTGAAACACTGCGCAAGAAAATCCTGCACGCCGCGGACGGACTCAAGGTGCCGGTACTCGGAATCACCGGCACCGGCGGTGCCGGCAAGTCTTCGCTGACCGACGAACTGGTGCGCCGCTTCCGGCTCGATCAGGGCGACTCCATCAAGCTGGCGATCGTATCGATCGACCCTTCGCGCAAGCGCACGGGCGGCGCACTGCTCGGCGACCGCATCCGTATGAACGCCATCGAACATCCGAACATCTACATGCGATCACTGGCGACACGCGAAACGGGCTCCGAGGTGTCTGCCGCGCTGCCCGAGGTGATCGCCGCCTGCAAGTTGGCCGGCTTTGATTTCGTGATCGTCGAGACTTCAGGGATCGGGCAGGGCAACGCTGCGATCGTGCCTCTGGTCGATGTCTCGCTCTACGTGATGACCCCCGAGTTCGGAGCCGCTTCGCAACTCGAGAAGATCGACATGCTCGACTTCGCCGATTTCGTGGCCATCAACAAATTTGACCGCAAGGGTGCAGAGGATGCGCTGCGCGATGTGCGCAAGCAATATCAGCGCAACCACGAGGCCTTCAGCCAGAGCCCGGACGAAATGCCGGTGTTTGGCACGATGGCGGCACGCTTCCACGACGACGGGGTGACCGCTCTTTACCAGGCGATGGCGTCCAAACTGCACGCACTGGGCCTGAAGTTGAAAAAAGGCAGGTTGCCGCTGATCGGCCTGCGACACTCGTCGAACCAGCGCGCCATCGTTCCGGCGAAGCGCGTGCGCTACCTGGCCGAAATTGCCGAAACCGTCCGCAACTACCACGCGCATACCGCCGCGCAGGCCGAGATCGCTCGCCAGCGACAGTCCCTGAGAACTGCCAAGGAACTGTTTGAAAGTTGCGGCAAGCCGGCCGACGACTTTGCCGAACTGATCACCTTGAAAGACGGGCAACTCGACGCCCGGGCCAGAAAACTTCTCGACATGTGGCCCAAGACCGTCGAGCTCTACGCGCAGGACGAATACGTGGTCAAGATTCGGGATAAGGAGATCCGTACCCGTCTGACCAACACCTCGCTTTCGGGAACACGCATTCGCAAGGTCTCCCTTCCGAGTTACAGGGATGACGGCGAGGTGCTGCGTTTCCTGATGAAGGAAAATGTCCCGGGTTCCTTCCCATTTACCGCAGGCGTCTTTGCTTTCAAGCGCGAGAACGAGGATCCGACCCGCATGTTTGCCGGCGAGGGCGACGCCTTCCGTACCAACCGCCGCTTCAAGAAGGTTTCCGAAGGCATGCCAGCGAAGCGGCTATCGACTGCCTTCGACTCGGTCACCCTCTATGGTTGTGACCCCGATGCCCGGCCGGACATCTACGGCAAGGTCGGAAACTCCGGTGTGTCGATCGCCACGCTCGACGACATGAAAGTTCTGTTTGATGGTTTCGAACTGTGCGCACCGACCACCTCGGTATCGCTGACCATCAATGGTCCGGCGCCGATTATCCTGTCGATGTTCTTCAACGCCGCGATCGACCAGCAGGTCGACAAGTTTCGTGTCGATAACGACCGCGACCCGACCGAAGACGAAATGCAGAAAATTCGCGTCTGGGTGCTGGCCAATGTACGAGGCACGGTTCAGGCCGACATCCTGAAGGAGGATCAGGGACAGAATACCTGCATCTTTTCGACGGAATTCGCACTCAAGATGATGGGCGACATCCAGGAGTTCTTCGTCCATAACCAGATCGGGAACTTCTATTCGGTATCGATTTCCGGGTATCACATTGCCGAAGCCGGAGCCAATCCGATTTCGCAGTTGGCTTTCACGCTGGCCAATGGCTTTACCTATGTCGAGACCTATCTTGCACGCGGCATGCATATCGACGATTTTGCGCCGAATCTATCGTTTTTCTTCAGCAACGGCATGGACCCCGAGTATTCGGTCATTGGTCGTGTCGCCCGCCGCATCTGGGCAGTGGCGATGAAGAACAAGTACGGCGGCAATGAGCGCAGCCAGAAACTGAAATACCACATCCAGACCTCCGGTCGCTCGCTCCATGCCCAGGAAATGGCTTTCAACGACATTCGCACCACCCTGCAGGCGCTGATTGCCATCTACGACAACTGCAACTCGCTGCATACCAATGCTTACGACGAAGCGATCACCACTCCGACCGAGGAATCGGTTCGCCGTGCCATGGCCATCCAGTTGATCATCAACCGTGAGTGGGGATTGGCAATGAACGAGAACCCGAATCAGGGCTCTTTCATCATCGAAGAGCTGACTGATCTGGTCGAAGAGGCGGTATTGAAGGAGTTCGAAGCCATTTCCGGACGTGGTGGCGTCCTCGGGGCCATGGAAACCGGCTATCAGCGCGGCAAGATCCAGGAAGAGTCGCTCTACTATGAGCACAAGAAGCACGATGGCTCATTCCCGATCGTCGGCGTCAATACTTTCCGCAACCCGAAGGGCGATGCCCAGATCGAAATCGAACTTGCACGCTCGACCGAAGACGAAAAGCAGTCACAATTGGCTCGTCTGCATGGCTTCCAGTCGCGTAACGCGGCGGCTTCCGGGGAGATGCTCGAACGCCTGAAACAGTCCGTCATCGGCAACGAAAATGTCTTTGCGGTCCTGATGGACGCGGTTCGTGTCTGCTCGCTCGGTCAGATCACCGGAGCGCTCTATGAGGTGGGCGGGCAGTACCGTCGCAGCATGTAGGTGATTGCCAGCGAAGAGACAACGCGAATCTGCCTGGTCCGGCATGGCGAGACGACCTGGAACGTGGAAAAGCGTATCCAGGGGCAGATCGACATCGGCCTGAATGCGGCTGGCCTGTCACAGGCAGAAGCAGCGGCGGTCTGGCTGGCTGGCGAGCCGGTGACGGCGCTTTACAGCAGCGACCTGCTACGCACCCGCCAGACCGCCGAGCGCCTTGCCGCCAGCCTGAAGTTGCACCCCACCTTGCGGCCGGAGTTCCGTGAGCGGCGCTATGGCATTTTTGAAGGATTGACCTACGATGAATCGCGTGCCAGGTACCCGGCCGAGTACCTGGCGTTTGAACGACGCGTGCCGGATTTCGTCATTCCACAGGGCGGTGAGAGTCTGCAGCAACTTTACGAGCGCGTGCGTGCCGGCCTGCAGCGGATTGCCTTCGACCATCGAGGTCAGACGGTGGTGGTCGTCACCCATGGCGGCGTGCTCGATATCGTCAACCGCCTAGTTCGGGGTCACCCTTTGAGCAAGCCGCGTGACTTTCTGATTCCCAACGCCGGGATCAATTGGGTGAGCGTCCGTGACGACTGCTGGAGTCTGGAAAGCTGGGGCGAAACCGGGCATCTGGCCATGGTGGGGCTTGACGAAATGCCGTAGCGATGGGATTTATTCTCCGCCTTGGGTTACTGAGCGAGGTGCCAGACGCCGTTCAAACCGTCACCGGTCTTGTCGCCAGGCTTCTGATCCTTGGCCCAGAAGTATAGTGGCTTGCTCTTGTAGGCCCACTGTTTGCTGCCGTCGTCACGGGTGATGATGCTCCAGTGGCCGCTTGCCTGGTCGCCTTCAGCAGCCATCAGGGGCGGCCAGTTGGTCGCACATGGGCCATTGCAGGCGCTCTTGCCTGCGCTGTCCTTGTCGAAGACATAAAGGGTCATGCCATTGTTGCCAACCAGCATCCCTCCCTCATTGCGGGCCGGCGCGGCCGTTTCGGCCGTTGCGATAGTGGCGTACAGGACTGAGGCGAGGGCAAGGGTGCGAATCGAGAAGGGGTGAACGTTCACAGAAATCTCCTTTTGCGGTGGCTGGAGTGTGAATATCGACGATGATCCGCCGGGTTGAGCGGGGTCTTTCGCACAGACGACGCGAGTTTAGCCGGTGATATATTTTGCCATTTGCTGGATGATGAACTGTTGTTCGCAGATTGTTTCCTTGACCACATCGCCGATGGAAACGATCCCCAGGACTTTGCCCTCGTCGTCGAGAACAGGCAGGTGGCGTATGTGCTTGTCCGTCATGATCGCCATGCACTCGTCGACCGTCCGGTCGGGGGTCACATAAAGCACCTTGTCCGTCATGATCGCGCGCACCGGCGTATCTTTCGACGCCTTGCCGAAGAGAATCACCTTGCGGGCGTAATCACGCTCGGAGAAGATCCCGACGAGTTGCTCCTTATCGAGCACGAGGAGCGCGCCAACGTTGGCATCGGACATCACTTGCAGGGCGTAAAACACAGGATCGTCCGGCGAGACGGTGACCAGTGGCCCGCTTTTATCGGCGAGGATTTGCCTGAGAGTCTTCATGAAGCGTCCTTTCGGGTCTTGGAGTCACACCACATGATAGAGGGTCAGCCGCTCCGTGCCAAGGAGAATGCGGAACGTCCGACGACAAGGCGATACGGGAGTGGTACGGGGCGCGCCGCATCACGGTCTAGCGCAGACCAGCTGCGTACTCGGCGATGGCGTCGATCTGGCGGTCGGAGAGCTTGCCGGCGATGGTTCGCATCACTTTTTCCGAATCATTGGCTCGCTCATGGCTGCGAAAGATTTTCAACTGGTTGGCCGTGTACTCTGCATACTGCCCGGCCAGCCGCGGATATTGCGCCGGCAGGCCAGCGCCGGCCGGACCGTGGCAACCGGCACAGGCCGGGATGCCTTTCTCGAAGTCCCCCCCGCGCCATAGCGTTTTGCCTTCAGCCAACAGCTTTTCTTCCTTGGCCGCCGAAGGTTTCATCTTTTGCTGCGAGAAGTACACGGACAGACTCTTCATGTCCTCGTCTGACAGTGCCGCAACCATGCCGCCCATGATCGCGTTATTACGTACCGCCGGTTTCCCATCGACCGCCTTGAAATTGCTCAACTGCTTGTAGAGATACTCGGGAATCTGGCCAGCGAGGATCGGATTAGCCGGTGCCGGGCTGTTGCCATCGGCCCCGTGACAGGCAACACACATGCCTTCAGCGATTTCCTTGGCCTTCGTCAAGTCAACCTTGGTCTTTGCCTGTTCTGCTGCGAAGACGGAGAAACTGGCGGCCAGGAGAACCGCGAGTGTCGTTGTACGAATCATGTCCAAACTCCCAAAGACAACAATGACTGATCTGAGGCCGGAGAAGCGATGCAATAAAGCTGATATTCTATATCAGTTTGCCGTTCGGGCGCGCACCCCGCGTCGTCCCATATACACCATCCACTACACATTACACACTCTTCCTGGGTTCATTCATGCCTCTCTTCCAGCAGGCGGTCTTTCATACGACAGTTGCCCACTTGCGTGATCTGCCGACCGATTCTCAATGTGAAATCGCTTTCGCGGGTCGTTCCAATTCCGGCAAGTCGTCGGCGATCAACACCCTGGCCAATCATTCACGGCTGGCTTTCGTTTCCAAGACGCCGGGGCGGACGCAGCATTTGAACTATTTTCGGGTCGCAGACGGTAAGTACTTCGTTGACCTGCCCGGCTACGGTTTTGCCAAGGCACCCGAGGAAATCCGATCGCAGTGGGAGGGTTTGCTGGCCCCCTATTTGCGGCAGCGTGTCGCATTGTCTGGTCTGGTTCTGATCATGGATAGTCGCCACCCACTGACCGAACTGGACCTGCAGATGCTGGGCTGGTTTGTTCCGACCGGCAAGCCTGTCCATGTACTGCTCTCCAAGGCCGACAAGCTTTCCCGCCAAGAGCAGGTGCTCGCATTTCGCCAGGTAAAGAAGGTGCTGCAGGAAATTGGCGACAACTGTACCCTGCAACTTTTTTCCAGCTTGAACAGGTCGGGAGTGGCTGAGGCGGAAGAGGTTCTGGGCGCTTGGCTTGGCTTGGCCTGGAAACCGCAGCCATCGCTGCAGACCGGCTTGGCCATAGAGAAAGCGACCCGCCCGAAGAAGCGCAGTGCCATCGGCTGGGGGGCCCGTAGCCATGCCGGGAAACGCTAAAAAAAGCCCCCGGCAAGGGGGGCCGGGGGCACAGGATGTGCCTTAAGGGGATAAGGCACCCGCTCAGGGAGGTGAAGCGGGAGATGGCGTAGCCACCTGCATACTAAGAGTGAGGCTCGATACTGCCAGTTCCCGAGCAGCGGACTTTTTCCATCAATTGTATCTATCCGACCATAACCCATTCTGGAATTTTATACGTCATGGATTACCAGGCAAAATTTCCCGCAGCACGCATGCGGCGCATGCGCCGGGACGACTTTTCGCGCCGTCTGATGCGCGAATCGCAGCTGACCGTGGATGACCTGATTTACCCGGTGTTTATGCTCGAAGGTGTCCAGCGTGTTGAGCCGATTCCCTCGATGCCGGGTATTGAGCGGCAGAGTCTGGATCGTCTGCTGAAGACGGCCGAGCAGGCGCTCGCACTGGGCATCCCGGCCTTGGCCCTGTTCCCGGTGATCGACTCCACCCGTAAGACACCAGGCGCCGAAGAAGCCTACAACCCGGATGGCTTGGTGCCGCGTGTAGTGACAACACTGAAAAAAGAGTTCCCCGAGCTTGGGGTGATGACCGATGTCGCCCTTGATCCCTATACGAGTCATGGGCAGGATGGCTTGATCGACGCGGACGATCCTCACGGTTACGTGCTGAACGACGAAACGCTTGTGGTTCTTGCCAGGCAGGCGCTGGTGCATGCGCAGGCTGGTGCCGATATCGTGGCCCCTTCGGACATGATGGACGGTCGCGTCGGCTACATTCGCAGCGAGCTCGACGCCGCTCGACAGATTCACACCCGTATCCTGGCCTACTCTGCCAAGTACGCATCAAGCTTTTACGGCCCTTTCCGCGACGCCGTCGGTTCGACCAGCAATCTGGGCAAGAGCAACAAGTACAGCTACCAGATGGACCCCGCGAACAGCGACGAAGCACTGCGTGAAGTCGCCATCGACTTGGGCGAAGGGGCCGACATGGTGATGGTCAAACCGGGGATGCCTTATCTGGATATCGTCCGCCGTGTCAAGGATACGTTCCAGGTGCCCACCTATGTTTATCAGGTCAGTGGCGAGTATGCGATGCTCAAGGCCGCCGCGCAGCTCGGCTGGCTGGACGAGCAGGCCAGTGTTCTCGAGAGCCTGCTGGCCTGCAAACGGGCGGGCGCGGACGGTATTCTGAGTTACTTTGCGCTTTCTGCCGCAGCCTGGCTCAATGCATCGGCCTGAGGCCGGGCGGTGCCTGCGTACGCCAAAACCCTCGTTGCGCCGGGCTCTCGACATAACGGAAAAAGAGTGCGCCAGCGGCAATGCTTGCCAACCAGGCGATGCACATTCCCGCCAGATTGACCCAGGGGTCGGATGCTGCGAAGCGTGCGAAGAGACCGTTGATCAGCAGGCAAATCGGGAAGTGGACGAGGAAGACCGAGTAGGAAATCTGTCCCAGGTAAGCAATGAGGCGAGACCGGGGCCAGTTCTCGAGCCATCCGTAGATGCGTGCCAGACCGATTGCCAGCGCGACCAGCAGCGCTACGACAAGGCGTGGACGGTAGTCGAGCAGCAGCGCGATGGCCACCAGACCGACCATCGGCAATAGCCAGCCAAGCGTTTTTTTATGATCGGTCGCCCAGTAGGTGACGATCCCGAGCGCGTAGGCTGCGAAGAAGTAGACTCCCCACACATCCCAGGCTCCATCGCGGTTGAAATAGTACAGTGATGCCAATGCCAGGGTGACGACCAGCAAGGCACTGATGGTGGGTATCGTACTGCCGCGTGCAATGGTCCGTGCCAGCCACAGCACACCGACCAGGAGCGCGAATAGCTGAAAGTCGATGGCGACGTACCAGACGCCTGCCGACAGACCTTCGTAGCCCAGGATGCTTTGCAGCAGTAGCGCATGCGCGACGACCTGCGGTAGCGTTGGCCTGCCGGGAATGGAGTCATGCACCATCCACTCGCGCGCGATGGCCGCGCAGGCAACGCCGATCAGCATGGCCGTGAGGTAGGGAAGGACCAGTTTCAAGTAACGTTTCTGCACAAGATCAAGCGGATGGGTCGCAAGCATCACCCCGTCTGGCGCAAGACTCCGCACCGCCAGGAAACCCCCAATCACCAGGAAGGCCTGTACTGCCATGCGCGCATCCTGGCTTAACCAGCGGATCAAGTCGGGTGCCAGCAGGTAGGCATGATCAGACATCGGTCCATAAAAAGCCAGATGATGCAAAACGATCAGCTGAAAGGCCAGGGCTTTCAGTGCGTCCACGAATGCCAGCCGTGAAGGCATGCCAGGCATGCGTACTTCAGTCATTGAGAAAGCGCCTTTCGTACTCATCAAACGGCATCGGCCGGCCATGCAGGTAACCCTGCATTTCGTCGCAGCCTTCGCGGGTCAGGAATCCCTGTTGTGCCTCGTTCTCGACGCCTTCGGCAATGACCGTCAACTGCAGGCTGTGGGCAAGCGCAATCACCGCGCGCACGATGGCACAATCCTCGGCGCCGTCGGGAAGTCCGCGCACAAAGCTCTGATCGATCTTGAGCTTGTTGAGTGGCAGACGTTTCAGATAGGCCAGCGAAGAGTAACCGGTACCGAAATCGTCGATCACCAGGCTCAGGCCCATGGACTGCAGCTTGTCGAGCGCTTGCGCGCTGTTCTCGGCATGGCTCATGATGGCACTTTCGGTGATTTCGAGTTCGAGGAATTGCGCTGGCAGCTGCGAGGTCTCCAAGGTCTTGCGAGCGGTCTCCTGGATTCGGCCGCGTACAAATTCGACGCCGGAAACGTTGACCGACAGAACTCCCGGATGGCGACCCGCCGCGATCCATGCGGACCACTGACTGCTGGCAGTCTGTTGAACCCATTCACCGATCTGAACAATCATTCCAGATTCCTCGGCCAGTTTGATGAATTCACCCGGCATTACCAGGCCGTGCTCAGGTCGCAACCAGCGTACCAGCGCTTCGGCCCCGAGCACCTTGCCGGTTTTCAGGGAAAACTGGGGTTGCAGGTAGACCCGTAATTCGTCGCGCTCGACAGCTCGTCGCAGGTCGGTCTCCATCTGCAGACGCGCCAGTGAGGACTGCGTCAGCACCTTGGTGAAAAATTCATAGGCGTTGCGGCCACGCTCCTTGGCACGGTACATCGCGACATCGGCATTCTTCATCAGCGTCTCGGGGTCCGCGCCGTCTTCCGGAAAGAGGCTGATGCCGATGCTGGCGCCGACGTAGAATTCCTGTTCGACGGTCACCGGAGAATTCTGCAGTGTATTGAGGATCTTCTCTGCGATGTGCGAGACGGCGGCCGGATCGACGATGTCCTCGATGATGATCAAAAATTCGTCGCCTCCGAGTCGGCCGACGGTGTCCGCTTCTCGCATCAGTCTGCTCAGGCGCCTCGCCACTTCGCAGAGAACGCGATCACCTACCTGATGGCCGAGGGTGTCGTTGATGTTCTTGAAGCGATCGAGATCGATGAACAGGACAGCCAGTCCAGTCTCGTCGCGGTGGGCGCGCTGCAAGGCCTTGTGCAACCGGTCGCCAAGAAGCAAGCGGTTGGGCAGACTGGTCAGCGGATCGTGATGTGCCTGGTGATCGAGTTGATCGTGGGCCTTCCGCAGGGCAGTGATGTCGGAGAACACGCCGACATAGTGCGTGAGTTGTCCATCAGGGTCATGAACAGCGCTGATCGTCAGCGATTCCAGGAAAGTCTCGCCGTCCTTGCGCCGGTTCCAGAGCTCGCCCCCCCAGCGCCCGAAACGGCCAAGAACCTGCCACAATTCCCGGTAAAAGGCAGCATCCTGCAGTCCGGACTGCAGGATGCGCGGGTTACTCCCGATCACTTCATCCTCGCGGTAACCGGTGATCTCGGTGAATGCACGGTTCACGGCAATGATGCGGCCATTCGGTGCGGTGATGATGATGCCTTCGGCGCTGCTGTCGAAGACCGTTGCGGCCTGTTGCAGGCGAGCCTCCATGCGCTTTCGATCCGTGATATCGAGTATCACTCCAACCAGACCGCCGTTGGCATCGCCAGGTTTGCCATAGGTCGCTTTGTGAAAGATCACGTCACGCATGCAACCGTCAGCGTGCAGGACTTTCGCTTCGTACACTTGTGAACCCGACTGCCGGAACAATTCGTTGTCGGCAGTCTGGTAGCGGTCGGCCAGCTCGCGGGGGGAGATATCGTGGACGGTGGCGCCGATGACCTCACTGCGTGTCCGACCGATGAATTCGAGAAAGGCCTGATTGCATCCGAGATAAAGTCCTTCCCGATTCTTGTAGAAGACTGGGCCGGGAATCGCCTCGATCAATTGGCGCATGAAATGAAGCTGTTGCGACAACTCGAGGGTGCGTTCGGCCACCCGCTGCTCGAGTTCAAGATGACTTCGCCGTAGTGCTCGTTCGGCCGCACGCTGTGCCGTCACATCCTCGAAGGTCCAGATCCAGGTTTCGCCCTCCTGGCGGTCGCCAATGATGCGGCCAATCGCATGCACCCAGATCGGTGTGCCGTCGCGCCGGCAATACAGGAGTTCGCCGTCAAAGGTGCCAGTCGCCGCAGCGTTCCCGTAGGCCAGGCGTCCGGCCTCTTCCCAAGCCTCGTGGCTGGCGAACAGGATGCGCGTAGAGAGCCCCCGCAGACCCCCTGGCGGGTAGCCGAAAATCTCCTCGCAACGGCGATTGCAGCGCAGGAAGGTGCGTTCGCGCTGGTAGGATATTCCAATCATCGCGTTGTCAAAGATCAGCTGCTGTTCCCAGAGGCTTTCCACCAGGGCCTCTTCAGCCGCTCGACGTGCAGTGACGTCCTCGTACAGCCAGACATGGCCTTGGTCAGGGTTGGCCGGGTCAATCAGACTGCCGGTTACCTGGCACCAGATCGGGGTGCCGTCGCTCTTGCAGTACTCCATCTCGGCGACGAATTTCCCGGATTCATCGATTCCCTTGTAGGCTCGTTCGCCTGCTTCGCTCCAAGCGGCTTCACTGGAGAACAGGATGCGCGTGGACTGACCAAGCATTTGCCCCGGCGAATGGCCGAAGATTCGCTCGAAGCTCGGATTGCAGCGCTGGATGATGCGATCGCGCAGGAAAACGATGCCAATCGGCGCACGTTCGAAAATCAGCGTCTGTTCTCGCAACAGGGCATCCATGGCGCTGCTCGTCTGGCGCTTTTCGGTGACATCTTCGTACAGCCAGACATAACCTTCGTCTGGGTTCGCCGGGTTGATCATGCTGCCGGTGATGTGACACCACAGCCTTGAGCCATCGCGTCGATGGAAGAGTGTGTCGCCGTGGTAGATGCCGGTTTCGGCAATCGCCGCGTAAGCCGTGCGGCCGGTGGCAAGCCAGGCCTCTTCACTTGGATAGTAGAGGCGGGTTGATTGGCCGATCAACTCGTCCGGCGCATAACCCAGGATCTCGGAAAAACGTCGGTTGCAACGCTGAATGATTCGATCCCGGAGGATCACGATGCCGGTTTCGGCATTCTGGAAAATGAGTTGCTGCTCGCGTAGCAGGCGGGCGCCGGCCTCGCGATCGTGGACTTCCCGGGTGATGTCGCGGACGATCCAGACCGTGGCCTGGCCGGGTTCTGCGGGATCGATGGCGCTAGCGATCAGGTGTGCAATGAAGGTGCTGCCGTCGCGACGTGCCAGTTGGGTTTCGAGATCCACGACCTGGACATTTCCCAACTGCAAACGTGCTTGCCGACGCAGGGCATCGCAGGCTTCGCTGTTCGGGTGGAAGACGACATCCGGCTGTCCCACCAGGGTCCCGGCCGGCCAACCGAAAAGCTCCTCGGCACGCTGGTTGCATCGGTAGACGCGGCGGCTACGCGTACACACCACGGCGATTCCAGAGTGGTCGAGGATGGCTTTGTATTCAAGGAATTGTTGCTGCAGTGCGGCGGATTCTCTCAAGACACTGATTCCAAAAGATGGCCTAAAACGGAGTCTACATGATGACCGAGGTGCGTCAATGTCGACCGGGAGCCTAATGTNNACATTAGGCTCCCGGTCGACAAGCATCGTAAACAACGCGGCAGATCGAGAATGGAAACCAGCCGCAGGTCAACAAAGGAAGGCTGGCGAGTACTGCCACTCACCCACACGGTTTGCATGCCCAGTCGTTTCGCCATCTGCAGATTGGCCAGGGAATCTTCGACCATGATGCAGCGATGGGTGGGCAAACGCTCGCAGCGCAGCAGGTGGCGAAAGCCGCCAATCGCCGGCTTGGGTTGAAAGCGGAGACGTTCGATGGAGTAGACTGCGTCGAAGCAGGTGTCGATACCGGCGAGTTCAAGGACTGCCTCGCTGTAGTGCAGCGGCGCATTGGAGAAGACGATCTTGCGTCCCGGCAAGCCCAGCAGCATGGTCCGCAGCCCGCGCTCCAGAACCAGCATCTGTTTTAGGTTGGGAAACTGGTGCGTATGCCAGAGGAAATGCCGTGGATCGGTTCCGTGATGACGCATCAGGCCGAGCAGCGTGGCCCCGTAGCGCTGCCAGTAGTCCTGTCGGATGCGCGTCGCTGCCTGTTCGTCAACGCCCAGGTGGTCACGGATATAGGTGACCATTGCGGAGTTGAGGTGTGGGAAGATATGTGGGCTGGCGTTGTGCAGCGTGTTGTCGAGGTCGAATAGCCAGACCGGCGAGGCTGCCTTGAGAACCATCCTTCGGTCAGTATGACTTGATCATCGTGCCGACGCCGTGGTCGGTGAGGATTTCCAGCAACAGCGCATGTTCGACCCGACCATCGATGATATGGACGCTCTTGACACCATTACGTGCAGCATCGAGCGCCGAGCTGATCTTGGGGAGCATGCCGCCGGACAAGGTGCCATCGGTGACCATGTCATCGATCTGTTTGGGCGTCATGCCGGTGATCAGCCTACCCGTCTCGTCGAGGACGCCGGGCGTGTTGGTCAGCAGGACCAGCTTTTCAGCCTTGAGAATTTCGGCGATCTTGCCGGCCACAACATCGGCGTTGATGTTGTAGGTTTCGCCGCCCTTGCCGACACCGATTGGTGCCACTACCGGGATGAAGCCGCCGGCCTCCAGATGTCCGATCAGTGACGGGTCGATCTGCGTGATGTCGCCAACCTGGCCAACGTCGATCAGGTCCTCATTGTCATTCTGGTTCGCCAATAGCAGTTTCTTGGCGCGAATGAAACTGCCGTCCTTGCCGGTCAGTCCCACCGCTTTGCCGCCGGCCTGATTGATCAGGTTGACAACGTCCTTGTTGACCTGACCGCCGAGTACCATCTCGACGATTTCCATGGTTTCGGCGTCGGTGACACGCATTCCCTGGACGAAGCGGCCTTTCTTGCCGACCCGTTTGAGCAGACTCTCGATCTGTGGGCCACCGCCGTGCACCACCACGACATTCATTCCGACGAGCTTCAACAGCACCACGTCACGCGCGAAACATTGCTTGAGGTGGTCGTCGGTCATGGCGTTGCCGCCATACTTGACGACGATGGTCTTGCCGTGGAAACGTTTGATGTAGGGAAGTGCCTCAGCGAGAATGGCAGCTTCGTTGGCGGGAGTGATCGAACGATTGCTCATGGCGCGAACCCTGATAATGACCAGCGGATTTTACCCGGCGCTGCCGGAATCACCAAGGCAAGAAGAATGGACGGGGTACGTATGAAAGTGTCTGGTGAATAACTATCGGGGCCGTTTCGCACCTTCCCCGACAGGTCCGCTGCACTTCGGCTCGCTGGTTGCCGCGGTCGGCAGCTATCTTGACGCGCGAGCCAACGGTGGCGAATGGCTGTTGCGCATTGAAGACCTTGACCGGTCGCGGGCGCGGCAGGAGGCTGCAGACGCCATCCAACGCACGCTCGAAGCCTTCGCCTTTGAGTGGGATGGCGAGGTGGTGATACAGAGCCGGCGTCTGGATCACTATCATGCGGCATTGACCTGCCTGCAACGCGATGGCGAGGCGTATCCCTGTGCCTGCTCGCGGCGCGAGATTGCCGCCTGCGCGCCAGCACTGGCAGTCGACGGCGGCCTGGTCTATCCGGGAAGCTGCCGTGCCGGTCTGGCGGCGGGACGTGCGCCGCGCGCTTGGAGAATGCGTGTTCCGGATCGCGAGATCGCATTCGACGATCGCGTACAGGGACCGGTACAGCAGAACCTGGCGCGCGCGGTAGGCGACTTCATTCTGCTGCGTGCCGATGGTCAGTATGCCTACCAGTTGGCAGTAGTCGTCGACGACGCGACACAGGGAGTCAATGCCGTGGTGCGCGGCGTCGACCTGCTCGAATCGACGGCACGCCAGATCTGGCTGCAGCAACGCCTGGCGCTGCCGACACCGACTTACGCACACCTGCCGGTGGTGACCAATGCGGCCGGAGAGAAACTTTCCAAGCAGACGCGCGCCGCTGCCGTCGATGCTGCGGGTGGTAGTGCGGTACTTGCCGCCGCGCTGCACTTTCTTGGCCACCCGGTGCCGCAGGAGGTCTGTAGTGGACCTTTGCACGACTTCTGGCGATGGGCGATTGCTGCCTGGTCGATGGCGCGGGTGCCGGTGCAGCGCGGGGTCTTTCCGGGTTAATGTGAAAGTCGCGTCAGCGACTCACGAATTTCCCCTCTCCACTTGCGGGGGCGGCGGGGTTTCGCGGAGAACTGCTCCGCGCCGCCGTAGCCGGCCCGCGATGCAGCGCGGGCCGTGGGAGAGGAAAACGGTCATGATTTTCATGATCGGGGTTGCCCGGAATAGTCATGACCGTTAGCGCTTTCGGCCATATCCGGCCATGCCGACGAGGATCCGGATCAGATGATAGCTGGCCCAATGCAATAGGCGGGAAGGCCAGGGCAGGCGCTTCCAGCAATCAGCTGGCAGCTCGCTTGCACCCTGCCGCATGGCCGTCTGGAGACTCTGTCGCAATTCCCTGGCAAATTTCTCGTCGCGTACCACGACGTTGGCTTCCCTGGCAAGCAACAGGCTGAAGGGATCGATATTCGATGAACCGACGGTTGCCCAGTATCGGTCGATGACCGCAACCTTGGCATGCATGAAGCTGCGCCGATACTCGAAGATGCGGATGCCGGCTCCCAGCAACCTGCCGTAAAGCGCCTGGGTAGCGTAGTGCAGGAGGCGATATTCGATACGCCCTTGCAGCACGAGGATCACCCGCACGCCACGCCTGGCCGCATCGTGCAAAGCTCGCCGAAAACGGCGGCCGGGCAGGAAATAGGCGTTGGCCAGAAGGATTTCTTCCCGAGCGGCAGCGATCGCCGCCAGATAGGCCTCCTCGATGTCGCGGCGGTGACGGATATTGTCGCGCACCAGAAAGGCTGCCGTTTGCTCGCCACGGGCTTTCGGTGCTTGGCGAGGGACTTTCGGCAAGCGGTAACGGCGATTGAGCTTCGCCCATAACACCAGTTCCCAAAGCCTGTGCAACGCCCGCTGCATCGGCTGCAGCAGCGGACCTTCGATGCGCACCGCGTAGTCGTAGCGCGGCGGCATTTCAAGCGGACGATCGCTGTCATCGACGATATTGATCCCGCCAACGAAGGCGATTTCCCCATCAACCATGGCCAGCTTGCGATGCAGGCGACGCAGGCGATGACGACGCAGGCGTAAACGTGCGACCTCGGGTCGGTAGACCATCACCTGCACACCGGCCGCGAGCAGTTCTGGCTGTAGGCGTTTGGCAAACTCGGGGGCACCGAAGCCATCGACCAGAACGCGCACCGTCACGCCGCGGCGAGCGGCATGGGCCATCGCTGCTGCGACGGCACGGCCAGTCGTATCATCCTCGAAGATGTAGCTTTCGAGGTGAACTTCATGTCGCGCCTTGTCGATCGCCTTGATCAGCGCCGGAAAATACTCGGCGCCGCTGTTCAACAGGGTCAGTCGGTTACCCGACAGGAATTCAGCAGTCATCGCCGCGCACTACCAGCTACATAGCCGGGCAGCATCCCCGGCGCGGCGACGTGGTTTGGCGAAGGGATGAAGCGCCGCGGGAATCCTTTAATGTTCAGAAGTCTCCGATCCTTGATTCTGGCCCGGAATTTCCGCAGAGTCGCTGACTTGCGGCCTATTGCTGATTGACGAACACCACCTGTGCCGGCATCGGCGCCGGGAAACCGGCCTCCCCGAGCGCTTCACGGATCGTCCGGTTGGTGTCGAAATAGACCTGCCAGTAGTGGTCTGTATGGCAGTATGGACGAACCGCAAGGACGGGACCCACGAGGTTGAATTCGAGGATCTCGACATCCACAGCAGGATCAGACCGGACATTGGGAATCAGCGCGATCTTCTCCTTGAGCAGTGTCATGGCCGCAGCATGATCGGCCGCTCCGGAGAGCTGTGCCTTCAGGTCCACCCGGCGGTAGGGGTTGGTCGAGAAGTTCTGGATGGTATCGCCAAGGATCTTGCTGTTGCCCACCAGCGTGAGCACGTTGTCCGGGGTGTTGAGCGCCGTAGTGAACAGGCCAACTTCCTCGACCGTTCCAGTGATGCCGCCCACGGTCACGAAGTCACCCACCTTCAACGGCCGCAGGATGATCAGGAATACCCCGCCGGCAAAGTTGGCCAGCAAGCCGGACCAGGCCAGACCGATGGCGACACCGGCGGCAGCGAAGAGGGCTGCAAAGGTCGTGGTCTGAATGCCGAAATAACCGAGGATGCCGATCACCAGCAGGATATTCAGGGTGACATTGATGACCGTCCCGAGGTAGCGCATCAAGGTCGCATCGACCTTCTGGCGCCCCAGTGCGCCCTGCACCATTCGACCCACCCAGTGGATCAGCCAGCGACCAATGATCCAGAACGCGATCGCCGCAAGCACCTTGATGCCGAGTTCGGATCCATATTGCAGCGCCAAGTCTTGCCAGCGCAGGATGTCTTCCTTGTTCATGAGTTTATTCCCCTCAGAATGTATGGTAGGTACAGTTTCTCATTGTGTTCCAGGCAGAGCAAGCTCTGCCTCGAAAAATGGCGACGCAACCAGGCAGACGGGTTCCAGACAACAAGACTGCTGAGCAGGACCAGCAGAGCATGTGATCATGTTGATGATTCGGCCAGGGCAAGTGGCCTGTCGCCGAGGCGGCCACGCCGATGCGCGGTGTCAAATCGAAGCTTGATGCACGTCAAGGCCATCGCCATGGGCCTGTTTTCTAATATGCGGATTTGGGGATGGCCAGATGTTTCGGATTTCGCAGTACATGCAGGAGTTATCGACAGTCAGGCTGCCCGGTCCCAGGCAGAACCCGCCAGCGCCGGTGGTGATATGGAATCTCATTCGTCGCTGCAATCTCACCTGCAAGCACTGCTATTCGATCTCCACCGACCGGGACTTTCCAGGAGAACTGACGACTGACGAGATCTTTGCGGTGATGGACGATCTCAGGCGTTTTCGCGTGCCGGTATTGATTCTCTCCGGCGGCGAGCCGCTGCTGCGTCCGGACATCTTCGACATTGCCCGTCGTGCCAAGGCGATGGGTTTCTATGTCGGCCTGTCGTCGAACGGTACCCTGATCGACCAGGCGAATATCGATCGCATCGCCGAGTGCGATTTCGACTATGTCGGCGTTTCGCTCGACGGCATCGGTGCGACCCACGACCATTTTCGGCAGATGCAAGGCGCTTTCGATGCTTCGCTGCGCGGCATTCGGCTGTGCCGTGAACTCGGCCTGAAAATCGGCGTCCGCTTCACGATGACACAGAACAACGCGCAGGACTTGCCAGCCTTGCTCAAGCTGGTCGAGAAGGAAGGCATCGACCGCTTTTATTTCTCCCATCTCAACTATGCGGGGCGCGGCAATAAGAACCGCAAGGACGATGCCCAGCTCCAGCTGACCCGCTGGGCAATGGATTTGCTCTTTGCAACCTGCCTCGATTACCAGCAGCGTGGTTTGCACAAGGAATTCACCAGTGGCAATAATGATGCCGATGGCGTTTACTTCCTGCATTGGGTGGAGAAGCGTTTTCCCGATCAGGCGGAGAGAATGCGCGCCCGCCTGGTGCAGTGGGGGGGTAATTCATCAGGGGTCAATGTGGCCAATATCGATAATCTCGGCAACGTGCATCCCGACACCATGTGGTGGCATTATACGCTTGGCAACGTTCGTCAGCGTCCCTTCTCGGAAATCTGGAGTGATCTCTCTGACCCGCTGCTGGCGGGTCTCAAGCAATTCCCCAGGCGCATTTCGGGACGTTGCGGCGAATGCCGACACTTCGACATCTGCAACGGCAACACGCGCGTGCGTGCCCAGCAACTGACCGGTGACGCATGGGCCGAGGACCCCGGCTGTTATCTGACAGACGAGGAAATCGGTGTCTCCCCCAGCCATGAACGGATTCCGGTACGGATTCCGGTGACTCCTCACATCAAACTACGGAGAGTCTGATGAACTGGCGCCAATGTGTTGCCGGCTTCGCGCTGGCGATATGCCTGGCTGGCGCATCTATGCCGGCTGGCGCTACGGGTGCGCAGCGCCTGTACCAGGAACAGTGCGCCGCCTGTCACGGCGAGTCCCGGCTCGGCGGCGTCGGTCCGGCGCTGCTGCCGGAAAACCTCGAACGTCTGCGCAAGTCGGAGGCCGTCAAAGTCATCCGCGAAGGGCGCGTGGCGACACAGATGCCGGCCTTCGGCGACAAGCTGAGCACCGACCAAACACAGCAACTGGCGGAATGGATCTATCGTCCGGCGACCCCAGCGCCGGTTTGGGATGAAGTACAGATCCGCAGTTCGCATGTCGTCAATGCCAACGCCCTCGCGCTGCCGGCCGCGCCGGGGTCCGGCCTCAAAGGCGCCGACCCGCTGAATCTGTTCGTCGTCGTCGAAACCGGTGACCATCATGTGTCGCTCGTCGACGGCGATCGTTTCGAGCGCCTGCACCGCTTCCCCAGCCGCTACGCGCTGCACGGCGGGCCAAAGTTTTCGCCGGACGGACGCTTCGTCTATTTCGCTTCACGCGACGGCTGGATCAGCAAATATGACCTCTACCATTTGGTGGTGGTCGCCGAGATCCGCGCCGGTCTGAATACGCGTAACGCAGCCGTGTCCGGCGACGGCAAGTGGGTACTGGTCGGCAACTACCTGCCGCACAGCCTGGTGGTGCTCGATGCCGGTGATCTCTCGCTGGTGAAGACCATTCCGGTGAAAAATGCCGCAGGAGACAAGAGTTCGCGGGTTTCGGCGGTCTATGACGCGGCCCCACGCAAGAGTTTCGTGGCCGCACTCAAGGATCTGCCCGAAGTCTGGGAGATCAGCTACGATCCGGTTGCAGAGCCGCTTGCCGAGGGATTGGTTCATGATTACCGATACAGGGAGGGTCACTTCAAACCGGCCATGTTCTTTCCGCGGCGGACGCAGCTCGCAGATTGTCTCGACGATTTCTTTTTCACCCAGAGCTACGACACGATCCTCGGCTCGTCGCGCTCGGCGACCAGCGGGCAGGTGGTTCAACTTGACGTCCGCCGGAAAATTGCTGGCCTTGATCTGCCAGGAATGCCGCATCTCGGATCCGGAATCACCTGGAAATGGCAAGACCCCGCCGGAAGCGAACGACTGGTCATGGCCTCGCCCAATCTCAACCAGGATCTGGTGACCGTCATCGACCTGAAAACCTACCAGACCATCAAGCAGATCAAGACCCTGGGGCCGGGTTTTTTCCTGCGCAGCCATGAAATGAGTCGCTATGCCTTCACCGACTCGATGATGAGCACGGAGAACAAGAACATACTGCAGGTGATCGACAAGCGGACCCTCGAAGTGGTGGCGCAGATCAAGGCCGAACCTGGACAGACGCTGGCGCATGTCGAGTTCACCCGCGATGGCCGCTATGCTCTGGCCAGTCTGTGGGAAATGGACGGGGCGTTGCTGGTGATCGACGCGCAGACGCTCGAGGAAGTGAAACGTATTCCGGCAAAGAAACCCGTCGGCAAGTATAACGTCTGGAATAAAATATCGCGTTCGGAGGGTACCAGTCACTGATATCCGCCCGCGCGCTATCTGGCTATTGCTCGCAGGCTGTTTGTGAGGGAGTTCGTAGGCCAGCGGTGTGGCGCACGCAGCATCACCAGAACAGGAACATTGAGAATGTCGGCTCGGCAAAGAACCATCAACCATCTGCTGCACTGCCTGTCCGTGGGCCTGTGCGTATCCTGCGCGACGGCTCTGGCCATCCCCAAGGCGGCCGAGCAGGAGAATGACGAAGTCACCTTCGGTGTGGCCGACGCGCCGCCGAAGCCAGCGGCAAAGCACGTCGCGTCTCCAGCGGCCAAGTCGGTCAAACCGGTTGAATCTAGGGTGGACAAGCGGCGTCCAGAAGCCAAGGGAGCTGGGCGTCCAGTCAGCCAACCGGCAACAGCCGGGAAGCAGGCGGCCGGCAGCAAGCCTCCACTGACCGCTAAGCCCAACAACAGTGTACGTGTTTCAACCGTAACAGCGCCGACCACGAAGAAAGATTCCGGGAAAGCCCAGGGCAAGTCCGGAAAGAAGTAGCACCCTCATCGCCAGCGCGACGGCGAGCCGGCGTATGCCCAGGCCGATCGCGTCTTTTCAGCCCAGTCGTACCGCCGGAGCTTTCGATGCATCAGTCTCTCGCTTTCCTGGCCACCCTTTCTCTGCTGCTGGCCGCGCCACCGGTTGTGGCGGAAATGCCGCGCATCGAGTTGACAACCGGCTTCTACCGCATCGACGCGGAAGTGGCGGCGGACAATCCTCATCGCATGCGAGGGTTGATGCATCGCCGAAGCATGGCCGCCAATCAGGGCATGCTCTTCGTTTTCCCCCTGGCGGCAAACCATTGCATGTGGATGCGCAATACGCTCTTGCCTTTGTCGGTGGCCTTTCTTGACGAAGACGGCAGGATTCTGAACATCGAGAACATGCAGCCACAGACTGAGGACAATCACTGCGCCGTGAAAGCGGCACGCTACGCGCTGGAAATGAATCTCGGCTGGTTTTCGAGCAAGGGCATCAAGCCGGGCGCGCACATTGGCGGCATCGAGAAGGCACCGGCTCCACAGTAGAACTGTCAATCACCGGGGTTTTCAGGAATGCCTGTTGCGGACTCGCAGTGCTGGCGAAGCAAGCTGCTGCGCACGGCCGACAATGTCGCTTTTCTGCCCTGGCTGCGCCACCGCGCTTCTCTGACGGCACGTATCCAGGCTCGCGGGCGCTTCGCGCTGCAGGTTATTTATCAGGGTCTGGCCAGGCCAACTGCTGATGAAGCACGAGCACTCGGCCTGGCTGTTGAGGAGCAGGCCTGGATACGCGAGGTGGCACTGAGTTGTGATGATCAAAGGGTCGTCTTCGCGCATACCGTCCTGCCCTGCAGGCCACGCGGCCCGCTGACCCTTTGGCTGGCACGCCTGGGCAGCCGTTCACTGGGTGCGCTGCTCTTCGCACATGCCGGATTCAGTCGTGGGCCGATGACCTTCAAGCGCATCGATCGACGACATGCCCTGTATTCGCGGGCGGTAAAGGCGCTACAACTTGCCGAACCGGTGCCGTGCGTCCTTTGGGCGCGTCGCTCACAGTTTGGCTTCGACAACCAGTCGGTATTGGTCAGTGAAGTCTTCTCACCACTTCTGCTGCGCGCTCCCTCGTCACAACCGCCATCGACGAACTGAAAAACCTCAGATTGAGCATACCTGCCATCGCTCAGCCCTCCATTTCGCCGTCAGATTTGCTGACTGGCTTCATCGCCTCATGCCCAACATGACCAGATTATCGATTCAGGACTTTCACCAGATCTCGGCATTCCCTAAACTTATCCCGAACTGACGTTTTGTTAACACTACATTGTTGGCTTCGTTACCCCGAACTGACGGTAACCTGGCTTGAAACCATTGGTGCAGCAATGACGCCATCGATCCACCGGCCGGCCCATTCGGGCGCCCCTTTCTGTCGGTAAAGCCGCATGCGCGTATTACTGGTCGAAGACGATCCGATGATCGGCAGAAGCGTTCAACAGGGCCTGCGCCAGGACGGTCACACGGCCGACTGGCTGCGTGATGGCCAGCAGGCGGAACTGGCTCTGGCGACGACGCCCTACGATATCCTGCTGCTCGACCTCGGTCTGCCCGGCCGATCGGGCCTTGACGTCCTCGCCCGTCTGCGGCGCTCGGCCAACAACATCCCGGTCCTGGTAATCACGGCTCGCGATGCGATCGCCGATCGCATCCGGGGACTCGACGCCGGTGCCGACGACTACCTCGTCAAGCCGTTCGACCTCGACGAGCTGTCCGCACGCATGCGGGCGGTGCAGCGGCGGCATGCCGGCCGCGCCGAACCGGTGCTTGAAAATGGCTCGCTGCGAATGAATCCGGCTACCCATGAGCTGACGCTGAACGGCGCGCCGGTAGCCCTCTCGGCGCGTGAGTTCGCGCTGCTGCAGGCACTGCTCGAACAACCTGGCGTGCCGCTTTCGCGGGCCAGACTCGAGGAGAAGCTTTACGGCTGGGGCGACGAAGTCGAAAGTAACGCGATCGAGGTCCACATCCATTCGCTGCGGCGAAAACTCGGTGCCGAGCAGATCAAGAACATCCGCGGTGTCGGCTATCTGGTGCCGCGCTTGTCATGAGATCGATCCGACGCCAGTTGCTGGTCACCCTGCTCGCGACGATCACGCTGACCACGCTGCTCGGCGCACTGGCTACCTACCGGACGGCACTCGACGAGGCCAACGCACTGTTTGACTACCAGCTTCGCCAACTGGCGCTATCCTTTCGCGACCAGGCCTCGCAGAATGCGCACATGCGTGACTTGGCGATCAACGACGACGCGCAGGATTTCTCGATCCAGATCTGGCGACCGGACGGCACGCGAATCTACCTCTCGCACCCGGGCAAGGAGCTGCCGCACCTCGCGCCACTAGGCTTTGCGACGGTCGACACCGGCAACGGCAAATGGCGGGTGTTCGGCTTGCAGCAGGGCGGCCAGACGATCCAGGTCGCGCAACCGTTGCGGGTCCGCGACGGCCTGGCGCTGGCTGCCGCCTTGCGCACCGTCGAACCCTTCCTGCTGATGCTGCCGATGCTCGGGGTATTGATCTGGGTGGTCGTCGGCCGTGGCCTGCGGCCGCTCGACGCGGTGGCGCGCGCGATGACGACGCGCACGCCCGTGGCGCTCGGCCCACTGCCGACAAACGGCGTACCCACCGAAGTCGCGCCGCTGGTCCGCTCGCTGAATGACCTGCTTGCCCGACTCAAGCGTGCGCTCGACTCGCAGCGCGACTTCATTGCCGACGCCGCCCACGAACTGCGGACACCGCTGGCGGCGCTCAGCCTGCAGTTGCAGCTGGCCAGACGCGCGGCCGATGCGCAGTCGCGCGGCGAGGCCTTCGGCGAACTGGAACGTGGTCTCACGCGCGCCACCCATTGCGTGCAGCAACTCCTCACGCTGGCACGCCAGGAGCCCGGCGGCGGCGACCGGCCGCTGATGCCGGTAAACCTTGGCGACCTCGTGGCGAAGGTGGTTGCCGAGCAGTTGCCTCTTGCCGAAGACAGGCAGATCGACCTCGGCGTGACTCCCGCAGCGCGCGCGGTCACCGTCAGGGGCGACGCCGAGGCGCTGCAAATTCTCGTCAGCAACCTCGTCGGCAACGCGATTCGCCATACGCCGTCGGGCGGCAAGGTCGACGTAGCCGTCGGTGACGGCGCTGACGGTGTTTTCGTCGAGGTCAACGATTCTGGTCCCGGCATTCCCGTCGAGGAGCGTGAACGCGTCTTCGACCGTTTCTATCGCCGAGCCCAGACCGACGAACCGGGTAGCGGTCTGGGACTTGCGATTGTCAGGACCATCGCCGAGCGGCATCAGGCCAGCGTCCTTCTCGATGAAGCGGACCTCGGTGGGTTGCGGGCGCGGGTTCGCTTCGACGGGTCGCCGGCGTCCTGACCTGCGTTCGCCGGAAATCACTTGAACTTGCCGGCGCCTTAAGTCGGATTTAAGTCAGGTCCTCTTATCGTACGGCCATGGGAAGCCGAGCGCTTCCGGTCTGGAAGGAAATAGGAGACAAACATGCAAGGAAACACCTTCAAACGCAGCCTGCTCGCCGTGACCCTGATTGCTGCGCTGGGCGTCGGCTACGCCAAGCTTGGCGGGCAGGCGATCAGCCCCGCCGATGCCGTTCCGGCGGCCGCTATCGCGGCATCGGCTCCGGCTATCAGAACGACTTCGGGACTGCCGGATTTCACGTCGATCGTTGAGCGCAGCGGTCCGGCAATCGTCAACATCAGCTCCACCGGTCCGTCGAAAGCAGCGTCGATCGACCCGAACGATCCGATGTTCGAGTTCTTCCGTCGCTTTGGCATGCCTTCGCCGCAGGGCGGAGCTCCGGCGCGCGGCATGGGGTCGGGCTTCATTGTCAGCGAGGAAGGGCTGATCCTGACCAACGCGCACGTCGTCGAGGGTGCCGACGAGGTTACCGTCAAGCTTACCGACAAGCGCGAGTTCAAGGCCAAGGTCGTCGGCCTCGACAAGCTGACCGACGTTGCTGTCCTGCGTATCAACGCGAGCAATCTGCCGATCGTTCGCCTCGGCGATCCGTCGCGGACACGCGTCGGCGAATGGGTCGTTGCCATCGGCTCGCCGTTCGGCTTCGAGAACAGCGTTACGGCTGGCATCGTCTCGGCGAAATCGCGTTCGCTCGCCAGCGACAGCTACGTTCCCTTCATTCAGACCGACGTGGCGGTCAATCCCGGCAATTCCGGCGGCCCGCTGCTCAACCTCGACGGCGAGGTGATTGGCATCAACTCGCAAATCTATAGCCGCAGCGGCGGCTATCAGGGTGTCTCGTTCGCCATTCCAATCAACGTCGCACTCAACGTCCAGGAGCAGTTGCTGCAGCATGGTAAGGTCCGTCACGGCCGAATCGGCGTGACGATACAGGAGGTTTCGCAGTCGCTGGCCGAGTCGTTCAGACTGACGAGCTCGGCGGGTGCCTTGGTGAGTTCGGTCGAAAAAGGCAGTCCGGCAGCCGCCGCCGGCCTTGAGGCGGGCGACATCATCCTCAAGCTGAACGACACCGAGATCGGGCGCTCGTCCGACCTGCCGCCGATGGTCAGCTCGATCAAGCCCGGAACGCAGGTCAAGCTGCAGATCTGGCGCAAGGGAGCCACCCGGGAACTCGCACTCTCGGTCGGCGAGATCCCGACGACCAAGGTCGCGTCGGAGCGCAATGGTGAAGCCGACAAGTCCCGCCTCGGTCTGGCACTGCGGTCGCTAACGCCGCAGGAACGTCGCCAGCTCGAAAGTCCCGACGGGCTGCTCGTCGAAGGCGTCAGCGGTCCTGCAGCGCGGGCCGGCATCCGCCCCGGTGACGTCGTTGTCTCCGTGAACGGCCAGCCGGTCCGTGACGTGCCGCAACTACGCGCGATGCTCGAAAGGGCGGGCAAGAACGTGGCGTTGCTGATCGAGCGGGAGAACGCCAGGATCTTCGTGCCGGTGGAACTCGGGTGATGATGTCGTTGCGGGGAAGGTGTGTGACAGGCATGGCAAGGCCGGCTGGCACTTTAAGAACTTGCCTATCGGCCAAGGAGGCTCACCCATGATTGATGCCCTGTTCGACCTTCTCGGTACGTTCTACCAGAGTGGCAATTTCGAGCAGGCCGAATGGATCGCCCGCAGCATCCTGCAGGCGATCCCCGACGACATCGTCTCCCTGCAGTTTCTCGGTCTGCTTTATCACCGGACCAGGCGCCGAGCGCAGGCCATGCAGGTATTCGCCGCGACAGCCAGCGAGCCGCCACAGAGCGATGCGCCAGATCTCGACGACCTGCAAGCTTCGGCCCAGTGCCGACGCGCGGCGAGCACCCGCGGATCGACACTGGCTGGTGCTTGGTATGACCTCGGACGCCTGCTCCTTCGCCTAGGCCATCGTCAGCAGGCCGTCAGTGCTTTCCATGCGGCGCTTGCGGCGCAGCCCGACTTGCGCAAAGCCCGGCGTATGATGGCGAAAATCACGCTGAACTCCGGTCGGCAGGAACTGCATGCTCCAGAGGTCGGCACTGATCGATCCTGAGCGATCGGGGGGCACATCACAGCAATCGGCGGTGCGATCTTTGTCGTCGAACGGATACGGCAAAAGGCCCAGCCATTTGCGCAGCAGGACGTCGATCTTCGTAGCGTTCGGTTCGGGTAACTACTCAGATTCTGCCGACAGCCAATTCACGCGAAACGAGGTTGAGGAGGGCTGCCTTGGAAAGTCAGGGTTAGTACCTGGAAGAGCTTGGCGCTTTGCTTGTGCAGGGTGGCGAGATAGGAGCGGAGGGTACAGCAGGTATCGGCGCCCCTCATGGTTCTGAAGCAGCCGGAGATTTTCTGTTGTCCGCCACTCGGGCGCTCTCCTGCCTTGCGCAGCGACTTTGGCTTGGGCTTGTCAAGCCCATCCGAGGACGGGAGCTTGCTCGAATTGCGGCTGTTCTGCACAAGGCGCGCTGCCAGTTCCTCTACCTTCTTTGGAAGCGTTGTGAGTGCAACGCTCAGACTACCCACCAACGACCACAGATCGTGGATCACTTGATCTTTCTCGGCAACGTTCAGTAGGTCAAGGTCAGGAAGTGCGTCCATGTCTCGACAAGCACATGCCGTCCCTGCTCCTGAGTAGTTACCTCCATATAGCAAAAGGCCACACCCGAAGGCGTGGCTCCTTGAGCCGACAGCACGCTGCCAGCAGGTATGTAAAACCCATCATAAACGCAGATTCGGGTTCCGGGTAGTCGTATTTTTTGTGGTCAGTCTGATAATCATCTAGCCGGCCTCCCACCGCCGCGGTGGCGGTGGGTTTAAAGTGAGTTTACATGCTTACGTTAACCACAGGAGGCCGGAAATGAAATATAGCGGAATTGACTTGCATTCGAACAACTGTGTGGTCGTGGTGACGGACGAGGAAGACAGGGTCGTGGTCGAGAAGCGCCTGCCGAACGAGCTGGAGAAGATCCTTGCGTTGCTTTCGCCGTGGCGAGCGGAGTTGGTAGGGGTAGTCGTGGAATCGACTTTTAACTGGTACTGGTTGGTCGATGGGCTACAGGCGGCGGGGTTCGCCGTCCATCTGGCGCACACGACCGCGATCAAGAAGTATGACGGGCTCAAACACAGCGGCGACCAAGCGGATGCCCGTCACCTCGCGCACCTGCTGCGACTGGGGATACTGCCGAAGGGAACCATCCTACCGCCGGAACAACGCGCGGTGCGCGATCTGGCGCGCAAGCGCATGCAACTGGTTCGTAGCCGAACCACCCATATCCTGGCCGTCGAGAACATCATGGCCCGACAACGGGGTGCCCGCATCACCAGCAACCAGGTGAAACGCCTGACCGCCGACTTGATCGATCAACTGGGGCTGGCGGAGGACGTAGCCCTGGCGATAAAAGCGAACGTTGCCATCATTGCCAGCCTCAACAGCCAAATCGACCTTCTGGAAAAGCGTCTGCAGGAGCGCGTCGGGGAGCGACTCGAATACGCACTGCTGACCACGACGCCGGGGATCGGACAAGTGCTGGCCACGACCATTTTGCTTGAAACGGGTCCGATCGAGCGGTTTGGCGCGACCGGCAACTTTGTCTCTTACGCGCGCTGCGTCGATAGCGTGCACACCAGCAATGGCAAGAAGAAAGGCGAAGGGAATGCGAGGAACGGGAACAAGTACCTCGCCTGGGCCTTCGTCGAAGCGGCCAACTTTGCCCTGCGCTATTGCCGAGGCGAAGCGCTTCTACGAACGGAAGAAGGCCAGGACAAACAACGTGGTAGCGGTCAAGGCGCTGGCGCACAAGCTGGCCCGGGCGTCCTACCACATACTGAAGGAGCGCCAGCCTTTTGACGTGACGCGCTGCTTCGCATGAGTGACGACGGCGGCCGGCAAGCCCGGCACTGGGGACTGGAGCAACAGCCATTTGGTCTGAATGGGATGCCGGATCGCCGTCACCGGTTGGCAGCACCAGCGGATCGCCTGCAACGTGAGCCACCCAGGGATTGGCGCCGACCCTTCGGCAGCCACAGGTCTGTGATGAATCCATTGGACACGAAGCGGCACCAACGTTCTTCTGGGGCAGCAAGGGCCGCCAGGGCGACCGGCTGCTTGATCGCCGTTCGCTTGATCCTGATGGGTGTCTGGCGCGATTCGGTCGTAGCCATGGGTGAAGAACCGGGTGCGGTTCGAGCGCTGCCGCTGGAGAGTTTGAGGTTTTGGAAGGACTGGCCACGCATCGGTCGTCATGGCCGCGGGCGAAAACGCCTCGCCCGCGGCCATGACCAAGCGTAGAGCCTCTACGCGGCGTCAAGGGAAGCTTTGCCGGGCTGCAAAAACGCAGCCCGCCCTTGACCCCGCTCCGAGGCAAAGATGCGGGCCGACCTTCGGGGCCACATTCCAAAACGGTATCGCGGTAGCAACGCGAGGCCTTGCTTCGCACGCTTGACACGGGCCGGCTAATGGGTGTCAGTCGGGACGATCCGCATCCGCCATAGCCGCATTAGTCCCAACAGTATGAGCAGGGCACATCCTGTGGTTGTCACGGGAGACCTCGGCAAGGCGGTCGGGGAATTTCCGGTGGCAAGCCATCTGAAGGCATGTTCCGCGGTCATGGGGAAGATTTCCGGTCGATCTGAAGAGCGAATTCCGTCTGGATTCCGTACAGATTCCGGGAAGTTATCCCGTGATGGTTTAAGTCATTGAATCCATGGCACGCCCGAGACGATTCGAACGTCCGACCCCTGCCTTCGGAGGGCAGTACTCTATCCAACTGAGCTACGGGCGCGTGCAGGGTTGGAAGCTTAACCGCTTTGCTCAGGGTAGTCCACCCCGTAAGCGCTGGACCGCTGTTTGCGGCAGTCGGTGCTGCCGCAAGCATGTCCAGAAACGGTTAGAATCCGCCGCAGGCGGATGCTGCTAAGCCCATCCGGCGGATGCCTGGCGTCACGCCTTCCAAGCCGCAAGTCCGATCCAGATCATCCGGAAATAAACAGTGTAAATTCTCGAACTGAAGTTTAGACACTCGC
>NZ_JDST02000030.1:0-98243 GCF_000584975.1 Candidatus Accumulibacter cognatus
ATCCGCCCGGCCGGGCGGATGGCCACAGGCACGAGTCCTCCCAGCACGAGCGATGACCACTCGTCTTGCTTCAGTCTGGACCCTTGCGCATTGGCATCTACCCGGCAATGCGCCGGTCGAATTCGTACTTCGGCGCCGATTGGGGCTGCGATTCGTCCTCGCCCAGAGTGGCGCCCTGCCTCTCCCAGAGTGGGGGCGCAAGGGCTTTCATCAGACGTGGCGGCGAGGTCGGTTCGCCCAGATGGGTCAGGATCTCGCGGACGGCACCGGCGTCGGTGATGAAGGTGATGATTCGCATCTCGCCGCCGTAGTGTGGACAGACGAGCGGAAAAAACTCATCGATCGGCACGAGCAGCAGCGCCCAGACGTTGCATGCGGCTCAATGGTGGATCGCTTCCTCCGGTGCTTCCCTCCATCCCCTGAGACGACCGGCTTGGCACAGCGGTCGCTGCGAGAAGGATGTGCTCCGGTCGTCACAAGCGCGCATCCTGTCGCGGCAAATGCGATGCCCACGCCAGTATGCTCACGTCGGCTGTGATCAGCGTTGCCTGGTGTTGCAACGAAGTAGCCACGATGAAACGGTCGGCGGGGTCACGGTGCATGTTTTCCAGTTGGGTGGCGAGGATGCCGATGCGGCCATCCAGCGCGAATTCCCGAAGGCCGGCCTGTAGCAGCTCGGAACGCCATTCTGTCGCTGGAAGGGGCAGCACGATACGCCCGCGCTGCGCGAGCATGGCCGCCTCCCAAAAGCTGATGGCACTCACGGCGACTTGACCTGCGCGCCAGACATCTTCGATCAGGCACCGCGCGAACGGGCCGAGAGCCGGGTCATCCCGATCCATCCAGAGCAGGGCGTGGGTGTCGAGAACGATCACGCCAGCGCCTTCCATTCGACCTCATCGAGCGGTTCGACAATGTCGCCGGATATTTCGAGTTTGGGGTGCAAGCCGAAGGGTGAGGTGGAACGTCCACCGCGGTACGGATGCAACTCGGCGATCGGGCGGCCGTTCTTTGTCACGACCCAGATTTCGCCCTTGCTGGCGACCTCGTCCATCAAGGCAAGGCACTTGGCTTTGAATTCGGAAGCTTGAATTGTCGGCATGGTACAGTCCAATCGATTAACCATATTGGTGACCATAGTCTTCAAAGTGGTCACCGTCAAGAGGCGGCACGGCTTTTTCAGAGGTGGCCAGCGCAGGGAGACTTTTGCCAACAGTCGGTAGGCATGACTAGAATGTCGGAGTATCTGGTCAGACCCACCCCCTGATTGTAGCGGCTTTGCCGGCCCCTGATCCGTTCCGGAAAACCCTTCTGTGAGAGACGAATTGGACACCACCCTCAATCCCCTCTGCGCCAACACAGCGGCAACCCTTTGGCCGGCCGCACAGAGGCACAGCCGCTATCTGCGCGATCTGCTCGCCGCCCGCCCGGAGATCGCCTCCTGGCTCATGGAACACGCCTCCTTGCCGCTCACCGCCCGACAGATGGGCGACTTTCTTGCCGCCGCCGCGCCGAGCAGCGAGGAGGGCCTGCAGCGCGTCCTGCGCCAGTTGCGCCAGCGCGTGATGGCCACGCTGATCATTCGTGACCTCGGTGGCGCGGCGCCGTTGAGCGAAGTCGTCGAAGGCATGACCCAGTTCGCTGATGTCACCACCAACTTCGCGCTCGACTTCCTCCATCGGCAATTGTGCGAGCAATTCGGCGAACCGCTCGACAGCCGTGGTCAGGTTCAGCGGCTGCTGATCATCGGCATGGGCAAGCTGGGTGGACGCGAGCTGAATGTCTCATCCGACGTCGATTACATCTTCGTCTATCCCGAGGAGGGGCAGACGGCAGGCGGTCGCCGACGCATCGACAACTACGATTTCTTCCTGCGCCTTGGCAAGCGCCTGATCGCTGCGCTCGGCGACTGTACCGCCGACGGACAGGTCTTTCGCGTAGACATGCGCCTGCGCCCCAACGGCGACTCCGGGCCACTGGTGGGTTCGCTCGGCTCGCTCGAAAACTATTTCATCACGCAAGGCCGCGAATGGGAACGTTACGCCTGGATCAAGGCCAGGGTCATGAATGAGGGAGTCAATCTGCAACAGGAATGGCATCAGGCACTGTACGACAGCGTACGCCCCTTCGTCTTCCGCAAATATCTCGACTTTGGCGCCATCAACGCGATGCGCGATCTGCATGCCCAGATTCGTCGCGAAGTGGCCAGGAAGGACATGGCCGAGCACATCAAACTGGGACCTGGCGGCATTCGCGAGATCGAATTCATGGCGCAGGTCTTCCAGCTGATCCGCGGCGGCCGCGAGCCGGCCCTGCAGATCCGGCCGACCTTGCAGGTCCTGGCGCTGCTTGCCGAGCGTCAGTGGTTGCCGGCCGAAAGTGAGCGAGAACTGACGGCCGCCTACGTATTTCTGCGCCGCCTCGAACACCGTCTACAGTATGTGCGTGACGCCCAGACGCACAAACTGCCGACTGGCGACGCCGATCGACTGCAGATTGCCGAATCGATGGGGTTTGCCGACTGGCCAGCCTTCATGGCGGTGCTCGACGCACACCGCGCGACTGTTGGCCGGCACTTCGAGCAGGTATTTTCGGAACCCGAGGAAGGCCGGCACCCGCTGGCCGGCATCTGGGAGGAAGCTGCGGCTGACGATTCGCTCGATCGACTGGCCAATCTGGGTTTCCGTACTCCGCAGGCGCTGCTGCAGCGTCTGCAGAGCTTTCGTCAGAGCGGTCGCTACCTGCAACTGCCAGCGAGCAATCGCGAGCGTCTCGACGCGCTCGGCCCGCGCCTGATCGATGCTGCTGCGGCGACGGCAACGCCCGACGCCACCTGGCAGCGTGGACTCGATTTTCTCGATACGATCAGCCGTCGCGGCGCCTACCTGGCCCTTCTGCAGCAGTATCCACAGGCCTTGATGAAACTCTGCGAACTGATCGGCAGTTCGGCGTGGGCCGCCGACTACCTGACCCGTCATCCGATCCTGCTCGACGAACTGCTCGATTCGCGCATCTTCGACGTCCGCACCAACTGGCAGCACTTCCAGCAGGAGCTGCAGATGCGCTTGGCGCAGCATGTCGGCGATGTCGAGCGCGAAATGGACATCCTGCGCGAAACCCACCACGCGCAGGTCTTCCACTTCCTGGCGCAGGACATCGTTGGCCTGCACAGTGTCGAACACCTCGCCGACCGGCTCAGCGAGCTCGCCGACATCATGGTGCAGACGACGCTGGACCTCTGCTGGCAAAAGCTGCGGCAGCGACATCCGCATCCCGAGCGGCCGCCGCGCTTCGCGGTCATCGCCTATGGCAAGCTCGGCGGCAAGGAACTCGGCTTCGCCTCGGATCTCGACCTGGTCTATGTGCACGATGATCCGGAACCCGACATCGGAGGACTCTATGCGCGTCTCGGGCAGCGCATGAGTACCTGGATGTCGTCCCAGACGCCGGCCGGGATGCTCTTCGAAGTCGATCTGCGCCTGCGCCCCAACGGTGATTCGGGAATGCTCGTCTGTCCGATCACAGCCTTTCGCGACTACCAGTTGCAACACGCCTGGCCCTGGGAGCACCAGGCGCTGACGCGTGCCCGCTTCTGCGCCGGTGACCCGGCCGTCGGGGCACAGTTCGAGGCCATCCGGATCGAGATTCTGCGCCAGCCGCGCAATCTCGCCACGCTGCGGGACGAAGTCCTGGCCATGCGCCAGCGCATGCTTGACCAGCACGCTTCGCGCAGCGAAGAAGACTTCGACATCAAGCACGATCGTGGCGGCCTGATCGATGTGGAGTTCATCGTTCAGTATCTGGTTCTCGGGCATGCGCATCGCCATGACCGGCTTTGCGGCAACCTCGGCAACATCGCGCTGCTCGGGATTGCCGTCGAAATCGGCCTGATTCCGGTCGAGCTGGCCGAACCTGTGCAGAGTGCCTACCGTGAGTTTCGCCGCCTGCAACACGTTCTGCGGCTCAACGCCAAGCGTCGGGCACGCGTCGAACGCGGCTCGGTCAGCCGCCGCATCGCAGCCGTTCGCGCACTCTGGGAGTGGGTATTTGCCACACCTTGAACTGCGCCTTTACCCCGGCTTCAGCCAGCGCAGCGGGCATGCCTGCCCATTTCGCACTCAACAGGATTGACAGTAACCGAGAGGGCTGGGCATACTCATGCGCGTGCCATGCGGGGGTCACGCCGACAGGCGATAGGCACCGTGACTTGCGCACGACCCGTCGGGGCAGAGTGGGTGAAGTTCGGCGTCCCGACCACATCCCATCGCGAAGGGCCGTGGCCTGTCAGCGGATAGTCTCTGGAGTGTCCTGTGGAGAGTAGTCATTGGTTTCTGGAATCCATTGCTGCCGATGGTTCTCATTTGAACTACGACATCGACGACCTGCCTTTCCGGATCGGTCGTGGTCAGGAAAACGATCTGGTTCTGGCGACGCCCGGCCTCAGCCGAAAGCATGCCATGCTCTACGATGACATCAGCGCGCAACTCCGCCTGACCGATCTGAACAGTACCAACGGCACCTTCGTGAACCGCAAGCGTATCGAAGGCTCCTGCCTGCTGCAGGAAAACGACATCATCCATTTCTTTACGGCGGAGTTTCGCCTCCGCCGGCACCATCCTGATCAGACGCGTTTCATCCCCTCGAACGACTCGCGAACCATGCTGATGCCGATTGGCGCGAACCTGTCCGAACTCTTCGTCGCGAATGAGGGCGAGTTTCTCGACCTGCTCAACGGGCAGGGGATTTCCGGTGCTGCACAGCCCATCGTCGATGCGCACAATGGCCGTATCTTCGCCTACGAGTTGCTCGGGCGAGCGAATCATCCGCAACTGTCCGGCAGCCCGATCCGCCTGTTCCGAATGGCGACGGCGCTGAACCGCGAAATCGACCTCAGCGTCGCTTTCCGGAAATTCGCGATCACCTCGATGGCTCCACGCTTGCACAAATTTCCCTTGTTTATCAACACTCACCCCAAGGAGACTTTCAGCAAGCCGTTTTTCGCATCGCTGACGGCCTTGCGCCGGCAGACACCGGAAATACAACTGGTCGTCGAGATCCATGAATCTGCGGTCACCGACCTGCTGCGCTTACGTGAATTAAGCGCTTTCCTGCGCGACATCGGTGTGCGTTTTGCCTACGACGATTTTGGGGCAGGACAGGCGCGGCTGAATGAACTTGGCGAAGCGCCGGCGCACTTCGTGAAATTCGACATGGGCCTGCTGCATGACATCCATCTGGCAAGCGAACGCAAACGCCAAGTGATCAGCGATCTGGTCAAGCTCGTGTTGAACCTGGGCTCAGTGCCGCTGGCCGAAGGCATCGAGCTCGAAGAGGAAGCGCAAATCTGCCGCGACATGGGTTTCCATCTGATCCAGGGCCACCTCACCGGCCGGCCGATTCCTGCCGACCGACTGTAGCACCGGGCTTCCGGCAACGAGTGTTGCATCGTCGGACACGGTAGCGATTTCAGCAGGATCAAAGGTCACGGATTGCAGCCATTCCCCCATCAGCCACGGCTGCGATCTCCAGCAGGAGTGCACCAATGCGCGCCAAGGCGTGCGCGACGGATGTTCAGCGCGAGGATGCAAGCCCCGATCCGGGCCTTCGCAATCCTCTCACCTCAAACCGTACCCGGTCGATTTCCGTGCCCTGCGCGTCCACCAGGGCCATCTCGTGACGGCCCGGTGTCGGCGGCCAGAGCTGCGGCGCATCCGCGCGCAGACGCGTACCGTCGTCAAACTCGAACCAGTGGCCGCGCGCTGCGGTACGCGCTGCGGCGCGTGCCCTCAGCGTCAAGCGCTGGCGGTCGCGGGGAATGTCCGGATCGACGGCGTAAATCGCACCGTTGGCCGGCGACTCGATACGCGGACGGCCGGCCATGGAACCTACCGGGGTGACCGTCGCCGTTTCGGTTCCCGCTACGAACCATTCCTCGCGCGCCGGCTCGCTGCCATCCGCATAGACGACGCGCTGGCGGACCAGGCCCTCCGGCGGCTCCCGCTGGGCAGGCTCGACGCCTTGCTGCAGAAAGTCCATCACCTCGCGCCAAACCGGCGCGGCGCCGGTGACGCCGGAGACATCATGCATGGGCTTGCCCGAGAAGTTGCCAACCCACACTCCCACCGTGTAGCGGTCGCTGTAGCCTACCGCCCAGTTGTCGCGCATGTCCTTGCTGGTGCCGGTTTTTACGCTTGCCGCGTAGCGCGTGGCCAGCGGACTGGCGAGACCGAAGGTCAGCGCACGCGCAGCCGGGTCGGCAAGGATGTCGCCGACGATGAATGCCGCCTGCGCCGTCATGACCTGCTCTCCTTCATCGTCCCGCGTCTGCGCAGTCGGCGTGGTGACCACAGCCCCTGACCAACCGCCATTGGCGAGCGTGCGATAGGCATTCGTCAGCTGCAGCAGCGTCACGTCTGCCCCCCCCAGCGCCAGTGCGTAGCTGTAGTGGTGGGCATCACGGTCGAGCGTATCGAAGCCCAACCCCTTCAATTGCCGATAGAATGCCTCGTGCCCCACCAGCGTGACCGTGCGTACTGCAGGCACATTCAGCGAAGAGGCCAGCGACTGCCGCAGCGACACGCTGCCTCGGAAACTGTGGTCGTAGTTTTGCGGTACATACAGACCTGCCGGTGTCGTGACCGCCAACGGCGAGTCATCCAGAATCGACGCTGCGGTCAGCAGTTGCTTCTCGATCGCCAGCGCATAAAGAAAGGGCTTGAGTGTGCTGCCCGCCTGCCGCCGTGCCGTGACGCCGTCCACCTCTCCGGCGTTCGACAGGCCGCCGCTGGAACCTACCCAGGCGATGATCTCGCCGGTGGGGTTGTCGAGCACGAGCAGCGCTCCGTCCTCGACCTGGCGCCCGTTCAGTTCATGCAGGTGCCGCGTCAGCGTTTCGACGGCAAAGCGTTGCACACGTGCGTCCAGCGTACTCACCAGCCTTTGTCCCGGCGCGGAGAGCAGCCGGCGCGCGAGATGCGGAGCATCGCCGCCGATGGCATGCCGCGCTGGCCCGTGCCGCAGTCCTTGCGCCGCCATCGACTGGATCAGCAGGCATTCTTCCGAGTCCACGCCAAGCGCCAGCAGCGCGCAGGCCCGGCGCGCAACCTGCACCAGGCGGGCATTCGGCGCGCGCACCAGCGACGCCAGCAGGGCGCTCTCGCTGCGGTCCAGCCCTGCCGCCCGTTTTCCAAACAGCGCGCGCGCGGCCGCGTCGGTGCCTTCGAGTTCTCCGCGGAAAGGCGTGAGGTTGAGCCACGCTTCCAGCACTTCGTCCTTGCGCCATGAGCGCTCGATCGCGAGCGCCTGTCGCATCTGCCGCCATTTCTGCAGCACGTCGCGCGCGCCGCTCCTGGCGAGTTTCGGGTGCACAGCCGCCGCCACCTGCATGGTCAGCGTGCTGCCGCCGCGCCGCCCCCCGGTCAAGGTCTGCCAGAATGCGCCGATCATGCCGGGCCAGTCCACCCCGGCGTGTGCGTGGAAGCGGCGATCCTCGGCGGCCAGCACCGCCGCCACGAATGCGGGCGACACCTCGGCCGGCGTAATCCAGTCGCCGCGGCGGCGCTGGTGGTCCACGCGCACGCGCGACAGCGGCTCGCCATGACGATCGAGCAACCAGGCATCGGAGGCGCGCCAGGCCGCGCGCACCGAGTCGAGCGGAACGACCGGATACGGCGCGATGAACATCGACAGGGTCAATGCGCCTGCGGTGACGAGCGTGCCACCGGCAAGCGCAAGGAGGATGCGGCGTTTCACGGCGCCACGGCCAGCACCGAGTTCGGCACCTCGCCGAACATTTCCGGGGCGTACATCGCCTCCACCCGTGTGGCTGGAAGGTCGAAGCGGCCAGGATTGTTCACGCGCACCGTGTATTCAAGCTTGAAATGGCCCTTGGGAACGAACTCGTAGTAAGCCCGGTAAGCCTCGAAGCTGCGCTCGATGAACATCGGCCCTGCCGTGCCAGTGTTCATCTCGCCCGCCGTCAGGACAGCGGCATCGCGGCCAAGACCGCTGCCCAGGATCGCTGCGCCGCTGGGGATCGGATCATCGACCACCACCCAGGTCATGTCGTTTTGCGCGTCGATTTCCAGCGTCACGCGGTAGACGTCGCCACGCGACCAGACCGCCTTGTCCTTCTGCTCCACCGGCGTCAGCGTGCGCTGGATGCGGTAGCCGGTGAACAAGGGCGCCTTCAGCGGCAGCGCCGCACGCGCCTGCACGATCGCCCACGGTGCACCCTGGCCGGTATGCGTCAGCGAGAACATTTCGCGCGCCGGGGGCCATTCGAAGTCGCGCGTCTGCTTTACGTTACTCACCGGGAGGTTGAGCGTCGAGCCGCCGAGCGTGGCGACCGCGCTGCCGCTTGCCGGCACCTGCTCGAAGGCCTGAGCGAAGCGCGCGATCGCGACCGTGCCCCAGGCATTCGCAACCGTGGTGCCCCAGTGCCCGCGCTTCTGCCGCGCCAGCGATCCGCGCACGAGGCGTCCCATGTCCTCACGCCAGTCGGCTTCGTTCAACACCGCCAGCAGCGCACGGTTGGCGTTCACGTCCGCCGACACCATGAGCCACCACAGTGCATCCGTGCGCTCGGTGGAGAAGGTCATCACCGTGCCCTGGAAGTTCAGGCGTCCGCGCAGCAGCGCCAGCGCTTCCTGCAGCCGCTCGGTGCGGCGCTGCAACTTGTCCACCCGCTGCAGGATGCCGATCCAGTCGAGCAAGGCCGAGGTCGGCCACAGCGCCGGGTCGATGCTGATGGACTCCAGCATCTCCGGTTTCGCGCGGCCGTGCCGTGCAAGGGCTTCGATGGCGGCGAGCTTGCGTACCGTCAGATCCGCCGTCGGCAACGCACTGCCGCGTACGATGCGGCCCGTCGCGAATGCTTCCAGTCCCCTCAGCATACGATCCAGCGCCTGTTCCGGCCATTCCCGGCCGCTGGCGTTCGCGATCTGTACCAGGTATGCCGTCAGCGCATCGCTGCCCTGAGCCGCGTCCACCGGGAAGTAACGGACCAGCCCGTCGTAATCCAGATAATTCGGCAGGCTGCCTGCGACGCTCTTCCACAAGGCGTCATCACCCAGGCCGATGGCCCGTGAGGTGCGCTGTTCGATGCAGGTGTAGGGGTAGCGCTGAAAATACTCGCGCACGCCGGACATTTCGCCGGCCAGGGTCCCCATCACTTCCACGCGGATGCCGCCGCGCCCCGGCACCGCGCCGGCTGGACGCTCTGCCAGGAATTCCAGACGTTTGTCGAGCTGAGCAAGCGTCGCCTGATGAACCCGCACCGGATGCACTTCGATGACCTTCTGCGCCACGCGCAGCCGGTCGCGCGTGCTCTCCTTGGCGGTCGCGGTCACTTCCCAGTACAGGCCGGTGATGTTGACCGGCACCTTGACCGGCACGGGGACGAGCTTCGCTTCATTGGCCGCGAGCGCCACCGCAGCATTGCCGTGGGCGATCACGTGGCCGTTGGGATCATCCGCTGGCAGGTCGCGTAGCAACCACTCGAAACGTGCCGCCAGCGCCTGGCCGGTGGTGTTGCGCAGCGTGAACATGCCGGTGAATTCGTCCTCTTCGCGCACCAATGGCGGCAGGCCGGAGAGCAGCATCAGGTCCTGCGTGGTGCGGATATTGGTGCGGCCGGTGCCGAACCGGTCGGCACCGGCCTGCGCGACGGCCACGATGCGGAAGGCGGACAGCACATCGTTGAGCGGCACGTCCAGCACGGCGTGACCCTGCGCGTCGAGCGGGACGCGAGCCTTCCACAGCAGCAGCGTATCGAACAATTCACGCGCGCCACCCTGTCCGCCACCGCCGCCGGGCGCCGCCGCCTTCTTGCCGAAGTGCCGTTTGCCGATCACCTGTCCCTGCGCCGTCGCGGTGCTCACTTCCACGGGACGCTCACCCAGCAGGGCATCGAGCAGATTCCACGAGGGGTTGTCCGACAGTTCCAGCAGCCCTTCGTCCACCGCGGCGAGTGCGATCTCACCGTGGGCAGCGGGTTTGCCGTCGCTATCCGTGACCTGTACATTGACTCGCGCCGTTTCACGAACCCGGAAAACGTCGCGGTCGGCGGTGACCTTCACCGCGAGCGTGTAAGCACGGTGCCCAACCTTGATCTCGGCCATGCCGAGCTTGTAAGCGGGCTTGGACAGGTCCACCAGCGCTGTCGGGCGGGTGTCGCGCTCGACCGGGATTTCGTCCACCAGGCCGAGCCAGTAGCCCAGACGGTAGAACGCGCGCTTAAGCCACGCGTACGGACCCGGTACCTCGGGGTCGACGCGCCCGCGCACGGCGAGAGCCGACACGAAGACGTTGGGACCATAGCTGCCGATGATCGGTACTTCGATGACCGGCGACTGGCCATCGAGCGCTACCACCTTCTGCTCCAGCACGCCTTCGCGCTCGACCGTCACCAGCACGGTTGCCGCACGGAACGGCATGCGCACCTGGAACTTCGCCGTCTCGCCTGGCTCGTAGCGCTTTTTCTCCGGAATCAGGTCGATGCGGTCGCTGTCCGAGGGTTCGAACCACCATTCGTCGACACCGCGGACCCAGACGCTGGTGCTTGCCTGCGTCTCGTGACCCTGCTTGTCCTGCGCGCGCGCCAGCAGGATCAGCTCGCCGGACAGACCGGGTTTGACCGTGCAGAACAGGAAGCCGCGCTCGTCGGTCGTGCCCGAGCAGCCGCCGCCGAGTTTTTTCGTTTCGGTCGTCGATTCGTAAGCGTAGAAGCCGCCGATCAAACGCCGCCGGCTGGAAAAGCTCTTGCGCTCGTAGAGATCGACCCGCACCGCTTGGCTGGCGAGCGGTTTGCCGGCCGGATCGAGCGCCACCACCTGCACCCGCACGCCGTTCTTGTTGGCCACCCAGCCGTCTGGCTTGAGGCCGAGGTAAAGCGCTGCCGGATGCAAGGCGACGCGGGTTGCGACGGCCAGGCGTTCGCCATTCGGATCGTTATATTCCATCTCGACGAACAGACTGGCAGGCCGAACGACCGGTGCGAGCTGGTCAATCGAAATCGCCGCTGTGCCGGCGCCATCGAGCGTCAATGTGCGTGCGGCCGTGGGGCCCGCGCTTTGGTTGCCGGGAGCACCGCCGTCCTCGTCAGGATCGTAGGTACCGAAGGCGTCGGTGGACGAGCCGATGACGATTCCTTCCTGCAGGGGTTCGCTATCGAAACGGAACCCGGGGTAACTCGCGAACGACACCCCGCGGTTCTCGATCCGATGGCGCACCTTCACCGGCAGGCCGGAGGCAGGACCGCCAGAAAGGTAATTCACCGCCGCGTCGAGCTTGGCCGCCGATGGGCGGATCAACGGCTCTTTCGGTGCGGCGAGTGCAGCACGCATCAGCGGCACGCGGAACGCTTCCACGCGGAACTCGGCCTGTCCCTGGATGGCACGCCCTGGCCAGTTGAGCCGGTAGCTGCCGAGCTTTGCCTCGGGCGGAATCTTCCAGGTACCGTCGGCCACGCCCTGGTCGTCGAAGTGCGTGGTGAGCTTGTATTTCTGGCCACTGCCAAGATGTTCGATCTCGATCGCGGACGGCAATTCGGCATTGCTTGGAACGCGGAAACCGGCACTGACCGGCACGCGCGCGACATGCTTCATGCTGACCGTCTCGCCGGCGCGGAACAGCGTGCGGTCGAACACCGTGTGGATGGACAGCGGCGTCCTGCGGTCGGCGTTGTGGCGCAGGTTGAAATTCCACGGCTGGATGCCCTCGTTCCAGTCCGAATACGTGAACGACAGGTCTTCGCCCACGCGCGCGAACGCCACCAGCGCGCGCCGGTAGTCGCCGCACCTCGCAACGTCCTGCGCGAAAGGCAGCTGGTCGCCTGCCCGTGCAATGCCGTTCGCATCGGTGGTGCCCGTGAACCAGGCCCGGCCCGTGCAGTCGCGCACGCTGACCTTTGCTTCGGCCACCGGTCTGCCGTTGTCGAGCGCGGTTACCCAGACCAGCGACCCTTCACGGCCATGTTTGAGGTGCACGGCAAGGTTCGTGACGAGCACGCTGGTCGACACGTAATAAGGCTTCTCCGCATCGTGCAGTGCGCGCCCGAGGCGTGGGCTTGCCAGCTCCACGATGTAAAACCCCGGCTTCGGCAGCGGAATGCCGATCACATCCATCGGCTTGTCGCCGCCAGCGCGCGGCAGCTCGAAGGCGGTCGCCTGGTCGCCCTCCCGGATGGCCGAGATTTCGCCCTCGCGCGGATAGGGGCGGTTCTCACCGCGCAGCCGGTCGAAGTACTCCGATTCCTTGTTCAGGAAGCGCTGCAGTCGCTGCATGATCTGCGTCTCGTCGTTGGCGAGGCGCAGCGAGCGGCCGGGAACAGCAGCGGTCGCCGGCAACGCGATCGTCTGCCCGGCCAGCGTGGGCTCCACATTGCGTACCGTCACCGGCAACACCGGCTCGGCCTTCAGTTCGAGGATACCGAAGCGGCCCGGAAACTTGACGAGCGGCGGGTGCTCGTCGGTGGCCGTGGGCAGCGGGAAGGATGCCTTGTTCTTCGGTTCGCGGCCGGCATCATCCTTGAAGCCGCGCGGCAGTTCGACGGTGAACCGGGTCTTTTCCGGGAACGGGCCGCGGAACTCGACGCTGTCAACGGTCTTGACGTGCGGCTCCAACACCGGTTCGAAGGTCTGCCCGGGTTCGCTTTTCAACCGGATGCCCGCCGCCGCTGCGCGCGGCACCGGCGCGTTGAATGCCAGCATGATTGGTGTGATCGGCAGACAGGCCGCATCCTTTTTGACGCGCTGGCAAGTCAGGTCGACCACGAAATCGGGCCGCACCCGGAACTTGAGACGCTGCGGCGCCCCGCGCGCAAGACCGGTCTTCGATTTCACCTCGGGGCCGATCACGATGGACACCTGCGCACCGGCCGGCAGCCGCCGCGCGCATTTCGCGCCGGCCACCGGCAGATCGCGGAAGCGTTTGTCCTCGACCTTCAGCTTGCCGATGGAGAAATCATGGCCATCCGGGAAATATAGCCTGAACAGGTTGAACGCATTGTCCCGGTTGGCCGTGAGCAATTCACGGGTTTCCTTTTCCGGCAGCAGCTTGAGCGGAATCTGTTCGTTGATCCCGTCCGCTTCGCACCAGGCACCGGCAAAGCTCGCCGGGTCGAGCGGTGCATCGAAAGCAAGCAGGAAGATCTGCTCTTCATCGATGTCTTCTTCTCCCTCGCCGGGGAGCGAAGACATTGCCGCCGGGCCACCGGTGTCGAACGTGAACTCCCGCTTGCCCGCCAATGCAGTCCCGGCTGCAGACTTGACACCCGCGTTCAGTGTGAAGCGGCAGCGCTGACCTGCCGGCAGGTCGGCAGCGAAGTCATAGATCCAGCTCCTCTGGTCGGCCCAGCGGCCACGCCCCTGGGTGCGCTCGGGATCGCCTTCGCACTTCACGCTGAAGGGATCGGCCAGCCGCGGGTCGCCGAAAGCAACCATAGACTCGGAAAAGCGCACGGCCACTTGGCGCACGCCCTTCGCCTGACCCTGCGGAGTAAAACGCTCCACCTGCGGCGTACCTGCCGCACCTACCACCAGCACCACCGCCAGCAGCATAATGACCTGTACAATCCTTGCCCACCACCCCGCACGTCGCCGCATGATCGCACCTTTCGATAATCGCATGACCTTGCACCCGCCGTGCCCACGACTGCGCGTTCAGTGAACACGGCCTTCCAGTCTAGCAGCCTGTCGGACTTTTCAGTTGTCCGGGGCTGGCCATGCCAAAATCATGGAGGTTCAAACCGCCGGGGCCTGCCATGCCCCATTTCATCGTCACCGACCGCAAGACCGCCTATCTGCCGCCGCCGTCGCTGGACGACTGGCTGAACCCGGATCACCTGGCGTGATTCAGATTCATCGTGGAGGTGGTCGATCAGCTTGATAGAAGGTCACCGACGAGTGGACGCCGGTTTGCCTCGCGTGGAACTTGAAGCGCATGGCCGTATTCCGTCCGCAGTAGGTAAAATGAGGGGGAAACCCTCCAAAAACCCGGCATCCCAATGCAGAAATTGCAGAGAGAGTTGCAGAGAAAGGTCCATATGGAACTATTCTACCCTTCGAAAAACGTTCTGGAGATCCGAAAACCATTTCCAATCCTTGCACGCCATGCGGGCAAGGTCCTCATCCTTTTCTCGGGCTTGTTCGGTGCGGTCGGTATGGTGACCGGATCTGGGGATATTCCCGTCCTCGTGCATGTCTCAAGCATTGTCGGTGTTCTTGTCTTTGGGCTCTACCTGTTGACGGGAGAGCAAATACTGCACATAGACCGTTCTTCACGTAGGATCAGTTCTGCCCATCGCGTTTTTGGTCGCGTATGGCAGCTTGCGGCTCGTTTCTGCCGGGCTTCTGGGGCGGGAGTAATCTCCTTACGATACCGGGAGTTTCAGGATGCCGAAAGCAGAAATGGGGGCTCTTATTTGTACTATGCCCGACTTAACGAAACGGGGCGCGCAATGGATTTGCTCTTTGGCTATTCAAAAGCGGAGATCGAGGAGATTGCCGACACGATTGGCAAGTGGCTCGAATTGCCGGTGCAGACAGAGTGGACGCCATGGTAGCGGTTTGTAAGACCGACCGGCGAAACTACTGAAATTGTTCGGGCGCAAGAGGTTCTCGGGGAATGAAGCCTGTTCCAACACGCTGGTTCGTCGGGGAACAGGGATGGGGTCGTGGTCAGAAGCGGGGCGCAGCACGGTCGATGACTTCGTCATTCTAAACCATTGCCACCCCCTTCCCTTCCACCGCTACCAGCGCCTTTGCCTGATAAAAGCTGCTTGCCCGACCGCAGGCATAAAGACAGCAGGCAAGCTGGTTGGCGATCGGTAGCGGCAGCGAGACTTCGCCGACGAGAACGCGGTGCATCCAGGCGACGGTAGCTTTGGCGTCACAGTTCTCGGGGAGTTGCGGCAGGTTTCTGAGACTGTCGTGCTCGGCTTCGAAGAGGATATCGTTGACACCGCCGTGGATGTGTTCGATCAGCGGGCGGCGCTTGGGATTGGCAAAGGGTTCGCCCTCGGTGCCGCGCAACAGAAGCGCATTGGCACCGGTACCGGTGAGCAGCGCGCGCATGCTGGTGAGGTAATCCGGGTGTGTCGCGGCGGTGACCAGCAGAGAGTCACCCGCGAAAGGGTCGATCATCTTGACCAGGCTGTGCGCGCTGTTGCGCAGGCCGAGGCGACTGCGCAGGGCGAGCAGGTGGTCGAGGCCAGGAGAAAGCAACGGCAGCGGCAGGTAGGCAATACGGCGTTGATCGATCAAATGCTGTGCCTCCTGCACACTGCCGCACGCCCGCAGGCCGTACTCGCACAGGATCTGCTCACTGGTGACCCGCCCGTAATCGTCGCTCAAGCCATGCAGCAGCACCGGAACATCGAAGCGTTGTAACAACAGCGCCAGCAGCGGCGTCAGATTGGCATTGCGGCGTGCCCCGTTATAGGTCGGGATGACCACCGGCCGGATCTTTCCACAAGGTGGACGTCGCAGGGTCGGCAGGCGCGCGTTCGCGGCGGCGAGAAAACCGCCCATTTCATCGACCGTTTCGGTCTTCATGCGCAACGCGATGGCAATCGCCCCGAGTTCGAGATCCGGAACCTCGCCATCGAGCATCGCACCGTAGAGTTGCTGGGCGTCGCTGCGAGACAGGTCGCGAGCGCCTGTCGCGCCACGTCCGACTGATCCGATGATCAACGAGAAATCCATGCCCTCTCCTGGTATGCTCACAGCACTGCGGCGTTACTGGCGCGCAACGCCTGGCCAGAAATCATCTGCCGAAGTTCCGGCAGACATGAGCCACAGAAGGTACCGCATTTCCGCTGCTTCTGCAGCACGGCCAGCGTCGCCCCAGCGGCGAGATCGCCTGTGATCTGCGCGGCAGTGACATCGGCGCATTTGCAGACCACATGGCTGCGTGGCGGCAGCTTGCCGGGGCGCTGGCCGATCGGAGCGACGGCCCAGCGAATCAGCTCGGCATCGAGCGTGTCGTCGGCCATTACCTCTTTGAGCCACACTTCTGCCTGCGTCTCGCCAGCAAGGCGAACACCGGTCAGCTTGCCGTCCGGTGCCAGCGCGCGCTTGCTGATCTGGCGGCGTGGGTCGGCATAGACGATCACTGCCGCGTTGTCGCCGAGGCCGAACAGGGTGTCAATTTCCTGCAGGCGACTTTCCGGCAGTGCCTGCGGGTGAGCGGCGCGAAAGATCACCAGCGGCTCGGCGCGGCCGTAGAGTCCAACACTGGCGAATGCGAACTCGCCGAGCAGGGTCCTTGCCTTGGCGAGCAGGGTAAGTGCGGACAGTTCGCCCAAACCGGTCTTGCGCAGGATCACCAGTTGCCACGGCAGGTCGGCCTTGTTGACCGCGACTGCGGCGTGCTTCAGTTCGGGTTGTTGCGAGTAAGGGTCGCGAGCCGAGGTAGTCAGCGTATTGACGCCGGCGCTGTTCATGAACTGACTGCCCCAGTGCATGGGTAGCCAGGCACACCCACGCGCCAACCCGACATCCGGCTTGACGCGCACAACGATGTCGCCTCGTGCGCTGTCCACCTCAGCCAGGTCGCCAGCGATGAGGCCGTGCTGCCGCAGGTCGTCCGGGTGCATCGACAGCAGCGGCTCGTCATCCAGGTTGAACAGCCGCGCGACGTTGCCGGTACGGCTCATGCCGTGCCACTGGTCGCGCAGACGTCCGGAAAGCAGGCTGATCGGGCGCTTGTCGCCGGTACTTTCGGCAGTCGGCTGGTGTTCGACCTGGACGAAACGGGCGCGTCCGCTGGGCGTCGCAAAGACGCCGTCTTCGTACAGGCGCTGGCGTCCTTGGCTGCTACCCTCGGGAAAGGGCCACTGCTGTGGGCCAGCCGTATCGAGCAGCGCATAGCTCAGGCCGGTGATGTCGAGGTCACGACCGCGCGTGCTTTCGCGATGTTCGATGAAAATCGCTTCGGCGTCGGCATAGGGGAACAGCTTCGTGGTCAGCGCTTGTTCGAGGCGGGTGCCAAGACGACGCGCGAAATCGACCGCGATCTGCCAGTCGTGGCGTGCCTCGCCGGGCGGGGCGACCGCCGGGGTCAGGTGGGTGATGCAGCGCTCGGAGTTGGTGACCGTTCCCTCCTTTTCGCCCCAGGTGGTCGCCGGCAACATAAGATCAGCATAGGTGGCGGTGTCGGTGCTGGCGTAGGCTTCCTGCAATACGACGAAATCGGCAGCCTGCAGTGCGGCGCGTACTTCGGCCTGGTCGGGCAACGATTGCGCAGGATTGGTGCAGGCGATCCAGACTGCCTTGACCCCCCCGCGCTTGAGTGCCGCAAACAGTTCGACTGCGGTCCTTCCGGGCGCTGCCGGGACCGACGGAACGCCCCACAGCTGTGCCACTTCGTCCCGGTGTTTGGGGTTGGCGAGGTCGCGATGCGCTGAAAGCAGGTTGGCCAGGCCGCCAACTTCACGGCCGCCCATGGCGTTTGGTTGTCCGGTCAGCGAGAAGGGGCCAGCGCCGGGGCGGCCGATCTGGCCGGTTGCCAGATGCAGGTGGATCAGCGCCGCGTTGTTGTGCGTGCCGTGCGATGACTGGTTGAGTCCCTGGCAGTACAGGGACAGCGCCGCACCGGCAGTACCGAACCAGCGTGCCGCCTTGATGATGTCGGTTTCAGCAAGGCCGCAGATCCCGGCTACCGCCGCTGGTGGGTAGGCAGCAACGATTGCTTCGAGTTCGTCGAAGCCCTCGGTATGCCGAGCGATATAGTCGCGATCGACGAGTTGCTCGCCGAGCAGGACGTTGAGCAGACCGTTGTAAAGTGCAATGTCGGTGCCAGGCCTGAGCGCCAGGTGCAGGTCAGCCAGCGCTGCGGTTTCGCTGCGGCGTGGGTCGATGACGATGATCCGCAATTCCGGATTGGCTGCGCGTGCGTCCTCGATGCGGCGAAAGACGATGGGATGCGCGATCGCCGGGTTGGCGCCGGCAATCAGCAGGCAGTTGGCCAGGGGGATGTCCTCGTAACAACAAGGTGGGGCATCGGCGCCGAGCGTCTGCTTGTAACCGGCCACCGCCGACGACATGCACAGGCGCGAGTTGGTGTCGATGTTGTTGGTGCCGATCAGCCCCTTGGCGAGCTTGTTGAAGACATAATAATCCTCGGTGAGCAACTGCCCCGAGACGTAGAAGGCGACGCTGTCCGGCCCATGCGTGCGGATGATCTGGGCAAAACGGTCGGCCGCATGATCGAGCGCCGTGTCCCAGCCGACGCGCTGGCGCGGCAGATTGCGGTCCAGGCGCAGTTGCGGATGCAGCAGACGATTGTCTGGCTTCGCCGTCAGGTGCAGCGTCGCGCCCTTGCTGCACAGCCGGCCGAGATTGGCGGGGTGGTCGGGGTCGCCGCGTACGCCAACGATCTGTCCGTCTTCGGTTTCGATCAGCAACCCGCAACCGACGCCGCAGTAACAACAGGTGGATTTGATTTGCTGGTTCATGATGATTGCTCCTGATTGTGCAGAGCAATAGACGTGCCACCATGATATATCATGGGGATGGCATGTTTCGTGGGGGTTTCCCGGCAATGGCGCCTCGTCATGGTGCGCCGCGTCTCGCGGCTGCCTCAATGCGGGGCGTTCCTGACCACACGGGCCGACGGACTATCCTGTAAGCGCTGCAGGCGCAGGACAGTCAGCGAACTGTCGTGCCGGTGAGCAAAAGAGGTATGGCTCGGCCTCAAGAGTCGGCCGGATGTGCCGTAGAAACAATCTCACGAGTCATCATTTCATCGGAGTAGAGATCATGAACGTAAATGGAATCGCCGCTGCGGCGACTGAAATGAGTCAGGCCAGAACTGCCGATGCGGTTCAGATGGCGGTACTGAAAAAGTCGCTCGACGTACAGGCGCAAGGCGCACTGCAATTGGTTGAAACGGCTGCGCAGGGGGTTCCCAGCAACCCACCGCATCTGGGTAATCGAGTCGATACCTCCGCTTAATTCAAACGTCGCGTCAGCCTCGAATCACGCGTCTTCGCCAGCTGGTCGAGCGGCGGTGGCGTCCGCGATGCTCGGCTTGTTGCCCCTGTCTGGCGTCTACGGTTGCTCCTTCGGGGCAGGACTGCGCGCGGATTTTGGTCGGAAGGCCTTGATCACCGCTTCGACCGTTTCGATGTACGGACCGCCGATCAGGTCGATGCAGTAAGGGACCGCTGCGAAGATGCCATTCGCCAGCACCACACCATCGGCAGCCTTGACCCCTTCCAGGGTTTCCCGGATCGACTTCGGTTGCCCCGGCAGATTGAGGATCAATGCCTGCCCACGAATCACCCCGACCTGACGCGAGAGAATGGCGGTCGGAACGAAGTGGAGGCTGATGCGCCGCATTTCTTCACCGAAGCCCGGCATCACCTTGTCGGCGACCGCCAGCGTGGCTTCTGGCGTGACGTCGCGCGCGGCTGGGCCGGTGCCACCGGTGGTCAGCACCAGGTGGCAGCCGACAGCATCGACCAATTCGGTCAACGTCGCTTCGATCGTCGCCTGGTCGTCAGAAATCAGACGGGTTTCCATTCGCCAGGGGCTGCACAAGGCGCTGGCAAACCATTCGCGTAGCGCCGGGATGCCTTGGTCCTCATAGAGGCCTTGCGAGGCGCGGTCGCTGATCGACACCAGGCCGATCAGCAATTCTTCATCAGAGTTCGTGTTCATCGTGGCTGTCTGGTGGGGGGGCGCCCTGCTCGAGTTCCTTGAGGAACCGAAAGATGGCGCGAAAACTGCGTGGTGGCTTGCCCTGTGCCTGCTCAAGCAGGGCGGCCCGGCGCAGCGAGCGCAGTTGCTGCAGGTCGATCGACGGGGACGCACTGGCGATTCGGAAGAGGACCTTCTCATCCGTCATCAGTTCGGCGCGCAGTCGTTCGAGGCGGTGCAGTTTGCCGGTTTCTTCGGCTGATTCGCCGCGCACCGCCGCCAGAGCATTGCGGATTGGTGCCGGATCAACATCGCGCATCAGGCGGCCGATATACTGTAGCTGGCGCCGCCGCGCATCGTCGTGCCGGGACATGCGCCGGGTTTCACGGACGGCAGCGAGTAGATCATCCGGAAGTGCAATCTTGTTGAGCCGATCGGTGGCCAGTTCCACGAGTTCCTCGCCGAGCGCTTGGAGTTCTTCCATGGCCCGCTTGCGTTGTGTTTTCGATGGGGGTGCGAGCGCTTCTTCGGGGGTGCTCATCGGCTTACGACGTGTCTTTCGTTAGGGCGGGTGAAACTGGAAAGGCCTGCAATGCGGCAAGCGGCGCCTTTCGGGGAACTGCTATGATAACGTTTTTTTCCTCTGGCGACCGCTCTCATGCCCCGTTCATCCGCCCCCATGGCCGTTAGCGAATCACGCTTCAGCCATCGTCTCGAAGTTCTTCAGCAACTGGCACAGGAGGTCATGGCGTATGCCGGAAAGCAGGGTGCAAGCGCCTGCGAGGTCGACGTCTCGGTGGGCTTTGGTCAGTCCGTGACGGTGCGCTGCGGTGAGGCCGAAACCATTGAATACAACCGTGACAAGGGAATTTCGGTCTCGGTCTATCTGGGTCAGCGGAAGGGGCAAGCAAGCACCTCCGACTTTTCTTCGACGGCCTGGCGCGAGACCGTCGACGCAGCGTTGAACATTGCTCGCTTTACTGCCGCCGACCCTTGTGCCGGCCTGCCCGACCTGGAGTTGCTGGCCATCGACACCGGCAGCCTACCGGATCTCGATCTCTACCACCCTTGGCTGCTCTCGGTCGAGGCGGCCGTCGAGCTTGCCCAGCGTTGCGAGCAGGCGGCATTTGCCGTCAGCCCGAAGATCAGCAACTCGGAAGGGGCGACGGTGTCGATCCAGGAAGGGCAGTTCATTTCAGCCAACAGCCTGGGTTTCATGGGCGGCTACCCGAGCTCGCGGCATTATCTTTCGTGCTCGGTGATCGCCGGCAGGAACGAAAACATGCAGCGTGACGACTGGTATTCGACCGCTCGCAATCCTTCGGCGATCGGCTCTCCCGAATCGATTGGCGAGATCGCCGCGCGGCGGGCCGTATCGCGACTCGCCGCGCGCAAGATCAAGACCTGTCGGGTACCGGTCGTCTTCGAGGCGCCACTCGCCTCCTCGCTGATCGGCAACTTCGTGCATGCGGTCAGCGGTGGCAGCCTGTACCGGAAGACGTCCTTCCTGGTCGACAGTCTAGGCAAGCGCGTCTTTTCGAAGAAGGTACAGATCAGCGAACGGCCACATTTGCCAGGTGGCCTGGCGAGTGGCTATTTCGATAGTGACGGGGTCGCGACGCATGACCGTGAAGTGCTGGTCGACGGCAGGCTGCAGGGCTACTTCCTGAGCGCCTACAGCGCACGCAAGCTGGGGATGCAGAGCACGGGCAATGCTGGTGGCTGCCACAACCTGATCGTACGACCGGGGAAACGCGATCTGCAGGGTCTGCTCAGGAAGATGGGGCGTGGATTGCTGGTCACTGAGTTGCTCGGCCAAGGCGTCAACTATGTGACCGGCGATTATTCGCGCGGCGCAGCCGGTTACTGGATTGAAGGCGGCAAGATCGTATACCCGGTGGAAGGAATCACCATTGCCGGCAATCTGCGCGACATATTCAGGAATCTTGCGGCTGTCGGCAACGACGTCCTGGTGCGCGGCTCGAAGCAGGTGGGCTCTTTGCTCATAGAGGAAATGAAGGTGGCTGGTGACTGACGGCCATGATTTCCATGCTCTGGCTGGGTAATGTCATGGCCGTCAAGCCCGATTCTTTCCAGTCAAGTCTATTACGTGATGTGCGTCTTTTCGCTGCCGTGACCAGCCTCTCTAAGGAGGCGCTGATTTAATCGGATCACGAAACTCTAGCCTCCATACAATCAATGACTTGCACTACTCGACCAGATGGGAAAGTGAATTAATCAGCGGTTCCCTAAATCCAGCAGTGTGTTCCTCCCAAGGACTGGTTGATAAAGACGCACCATTTTGAATTTTTGGATCTTTGTAAGGATCACATTGAATGATCAGATGAATGTGATATGGCCCAAGGTAACCGTGATCATTGTCAACTGGAATGGCGAACGATTCCTTGACCGATGTATTTCAGCGCTGCTGGCTCAGACGGTAGTACCGCATGAGATTCTGCTTGTAGACAACGCGAGTTCCGACGGCTCACTGGACCTTGTGCGGAGATTCCCTGCGGTACGTTTGCTGGCACAGGACCGAAACCTCGGATTTGCGCGCGGCAACAATCTGGCAATCGAAGAGGCAACAGCCGAATCTGAATGGATCGCCTTGCTCAATCCGGATGCATTCGTCGAGCCGCGCTGGCTGGAAGCATTACTATTGGCAACGCGCGACTATCCGGCTTTTGAAATATTCGGTAGCAAACTGGTTGCTGCTGCCGATCCGGCCATATTGGATGGAGCCGGTGATGCCTATCACGTCAGCGGACTGGTCTGGCGGCGAGGGCATGGGGCGCCTGTCACATCAGTTTCGGAGCAGGAGCGGGAAGCGTTCTCACCCTGTGCAGCGGCGGCGCTGTATAGGCGAAGTGCATTGGTTGAGGCAGGTGGCTTTGATGAGGATTTTTTTTGCTACCTGGAGGATCTGGACCTCGGTTTCCGTTTACGACTGGCAGGGTATCGCTGCCTCTATGTGCCCGCATCGGTAGCCCATCATGTGGGCTCGGGTACAACCAGTGGGCAGCATAGCGATTTTGCCGTGTATCACGGTCATCGTAATCTGGTGTGGACCTACGTCAAAAACATGCCATGGGTACTGTTCTGGGCGTTCCTGCCCTTGCATCTGGCGATGAATCTGGTGGCCCTGATGGTGTTCTCATGTCGCGGCCAGGGACGAACAATGCTGCGCGCCAAACGGGATGCGCTCAGGGGTATTCCGAAAATGTGGTGGAAGCGGCGGTCTATTCAATCATCCCGCATTACAACGGTGCGTGAAATCTGGCGCCTGATGGATAAGAGCATCATTCCGATAGGACGAATCAATATATGCAATCATCGAAATAAGTGCAGGAGATAATCTACGAAAGCGGTCGACCATGCTCGGCAGCCTTACGGAACGAACCATCTCTCCAATGAAAAACGCATCGCAGCCAAAGAGAAGTGCTCCTGGACATAAGCAAGTTCGGCCGCTGATCGCATTCGCCACTCCTCGTCATCGGACAGCAAGCGAGTTATATCTTTGGCATAAGCCGAGGGATCTTCGAAAACCCCCAGAGCGCTTCCTGCCTCCACCAACCCCTGCGCCCCGATCGGCGTAGTCACCATCGGAATACCGAAGCGCATCGCTTCAACCACCTTGCCTTTCATACCGGCGCCAAACAGCAGAGGGGCAACCGCAACTCGAGCATTAAGATAATATTCAGCAAGTTGCTCGTCAGTAACGAAGCCAGTTACAGCGATATCCGCGCAAGCCAGAGCAAGCACCTCTGGTGTTGGATTGGAACCTACCAGCGTGAGCCGCACATCGGGAAAGCTTTCCCGTACCAGCGGCAAGACTTCGTGCACAAACCAGCGGGCGGCAGTAGCATTAGGCGGATGACCGAATCCTGCCACGAAAAGGATATCGTGGCGATCGGCCAGATTGACTGCCGCATTATATGAAAATGAGTCGAACGCATAAACCGGCAGCGTTACCGATTTATCTTCCAGTCCTTCAGACTTGAGGAATTTGGCAACTTCCTCGGTTTCCAGGTTGGATGGATAATAAATGGCATCCATTTGTCGCCAGTGTTGTTTTTCGATCTTTTCGATGCGCTTCATCTCATTGCGGACGGTATGATTTTCCGGCTCCAGTTTCAATTGCTCCTTCAATCGGAGATGATGTATATCGTGCCCATAGTAAATGAGTGGTAATTTTGTATATTTCCTCAAAGCCTGGACGAAATCCGCAGCGACGTCTGGACGCGAGAGCAGAACATAATCAAGATATTTACCATTCTCCTCGATCCAGGTCGCAAAACGCCCCCAGTAACGGGAACCATATTCAACCTCGATACCCAGGGCTTGCAAGCGCGGGGTATAGACAGGATCCTGCCAATGGTTGTGAGGCCAGAACTTGACATTGAAACCCATGGCGAGCAATTCCTGCATGATCGCCAGCATGGATCGGGAACCGGCATCCCTATCCGGTCGCGGTACATAATGGTCAATCACCAGAACCGCTTTTTTGGAGCGGGAACGGTCACGTGCCTGAAATAAGTGATGCGCATTTTGGAAATGGTCTCTTTCAAGTACGTTTCGCCATTTCTCCCTGAATTTTTGCTGATTTTGCACCTGATAGGACTTGACACCTTCACCAGTATCCGTGCCATGTGAAACACCCTCGTAGTGGATGACGACGGAAGCAGGTTGGTAATACACCTTTCTTCCAGCAGAACGAACCGCAAAAGCCAGGTCGGTATCCTCGAAATAGGCTGGGACATAGCGTTCGTCGAATCCGCCGAGACTCTTGTACAGTTCCCGCGGAATCATGATTGAGGCGCCGGAACAGTAGTCCGTTTCGCGCAGGTAATTGAATTCTGGTAGCGACGGATCCTGGAACCTGCCGTAATTCCAGGCAGATGCGTCGTTCCAGACGATGCCACCAGCTTCCTGCAAGCGCCCGTCCGGATATACCAGTTTGGAACCTACCAATCCACAGTCAGGGTGGGATTTAAATACGGCAAGCATCGCATCCAGCCAGCCTTCTGTGACCTCGGTATCGCTATTGAGGAGATAGAAATAGTTTCCTTGGGCGAAATCGGCAGCCCGGTTGGCGGAGCGCAAGAATCCAAGGTTCTGTGGATTCCGCAGGTAGCGCAGCCCTAGTACTTCCGATAAACGATTGATTTCCGGATCTCCCGAACAGTCCTCCATGAGAATGACTTCAACCGGGACAGCCGGAAGATTCCTCGCGATGGAGCGAAGACAGCCAAGGGTAACGGGCAGATTGCCATAAGCTGGAATGACGATCGAAACCAGCGGATGCTCTGGCAGTTCGAAGCTTAGCTCCTGAAGTACGGAATCAATCTCATCCAGCTTCACGGCACCTTGCATTGCCATGGGGAGGGGTACTCCATTCCGCTGGTGTTGCCACGTTTCGTAATGGCTCATACCTGCAAAAAGAGGACCGGCGAACTTGTACATCCCGCCAACAAGCTTGAGCTTGAATGTTTGCGATAGCGGCAGTTGGTGGTATAGCCTCTTCCCTTGGGAACGCACCCAGGTGCGCAGCCAGGTGCGCAGCCAAGTGCGCAGCGGTTTCATGGCCGTAGTCCATTGTCCACGGGCAAGACCTGCAGCGAATGGTGAGAGTCTGGCAACGCTACTGGACCCGGAACGAATCGATTGATCGAGTTTCGCCTGGGTCGCGCTGAGCTTCGCCTCTGTCTCGGCCACTTCGCGCTCCAGAAGCTCACATCTTTGATACAGGCTCTTCGCCCAATTGGCGACGCGATGATGTTCTTCGTCAAGATTACTATACAGCTCTCGGCAAGTAGCGAGTTCTGCATCGACTCGCACGGCCCATTTCGCGTAACCCTGATACTGCCGCAGGAGATCGAGTTCCCTGGGAAGCAGGAAGGATGAACGTACTTCCGGGAAAGCGGATGCCTCGTCACCACAGACTGCAATGAAATAGACCGGATACTGCAGGGGCGTAATACTGTTCCTGATCCCACCCTTATGTTCGCATAGCGCGTCAAAATGCTTGCCTCCCCCCTCAAGCGGTTGAAGAACTGAGCCCATCATGAAACGCTGACCAAAGTATCGAATGCGTGAAAATTTGCTGCGTAACAGGCTGTCGAACTCGGAAAAATCCAGCTCCTTGACGTGGAATTCGTTGTGCTGCCCACTTTCTTCCGAATAGACCGGTCTGTTGGGTGACGAGATCATCAGAATCCCTGCCGGGCGAAGCACCCTTCGCAGTTCACACAGCATCTGCTCCTGTTCGGCCAGATGCTCGATGGTCTCAAACGAGACAACGACGTCGAAACTGCTGTCGGGAAATGGCAGGGCGATAGCGCTGGCCTGCAGAAATCTAAGATTTCCCCGTTCGGCATACGTCCGTTTGGCGTGCTCCACAGCCTCGGCAGACAGGTCTACGCCAACGACACTTGCCGCCCCCAATGCCATCAGATCCGAGCCATAGCCTTCACCGCAGGCGACATCGAGAACCACCTTGTCCTTCACGTACTCGCTGGTAGCCGCATAGCGATGGTAGTGTTCCAACGAGATTTCCCCGTGTTCCGTAGGGATGAAGCGTTCACCGGTAAATTTCATTTGCCCTCCCCGTTTCCTGCCGCAGACACCGAATTGTCATGATCATTGCCTGGCAATCCGGAAACGGCGCATGCCGATACCTCCAGAACAATCTCTTCCATGGGAATGCCGATCAGACCGGTTGCTACGCTGGAACTGATGGAGTGAACCGCCAGAGCGTCGTGTATCCAGTGATGCTGCACATGCTGGGCCTGGCTGCCTTCAGCAAAAGCGACACCGACCGTGTAGTCACCAGCGGGCAGAATGGGCATACGGAAGGCAAATCGTGCCTCGAAACATTGCCCGCCGTGAAGCCTCACAGGCGTATCCAGGTAACGTAAAAAAGTATTGTCGCCAAACAGAACCTGTCCCAGCCTGTCCTTCAAATGGAAACCGGCAATTGCACCGATAATTCCCTGATGTGCCACACCAGAAATGATCAGACAGACGTCCTCTCCACCCACCACCCAATTCAGCGGCTGAGCATTCCTGTCCGTCAGGCAGACTCCGGTAATCGTGGCGCCACCGGCACCAAAGCTGTGTGCGTCTTCAACGAACGCGAAAATTTGGATATCGTTGCGCAGGCTTGAGCTATTCAGGAAATCCTGGCGCATGTCCCTTGGGATGCCCCGCCGCACTTGCTGCAATGTCGCGGCAGGCTGCACAGACCGTGACCCCGGCTGATGGTCAATGCCAATGGCTGACCTGGCCAGGTTTTCCAGGTATTTTTCGGAAACCGCTTTGGGCTCCCCATGGCTCACCACTTCGCCGTGGCTCAGCCAGAGGGCGGTGTGGCACAGGTTAATTACGGCAGCTGAATCGTGACTGACGAACAGGACGGTTCCACGCTCCATGAACTTGCGCAGGAAGCGCATGCATTTCTGGACGAAGAAGACATCCCCGACCGACAACGCCTCGTCGATGATGAGTACGTCGGCATCGACATGCGCAATGACGGCGAAGGCCAAACGAACGTACATTCCACTTGAATAGGTTTTCACGGGTTGATCGATGAACTCGCCAACCTCCGAGAATTCGACAATGTCATCAAAACGGGCGCGTATCTCCTCGTCAGTGAGACCCAGTACGGATGCGTTGAGAAAAACATTTTCCCGTCCGGTGAATTCCGGATTGAAGCCGGAACCCAGTTCAAGAAGGGCAGCTACTCGACCGGCAATCTCTACCGAACCCGAACTAGGCGTCAGGATGCCGCACAGTATCTGCAGCAGCGTCGATTTTCCTGAACCATTACGGCCGATAACTCCCATGGTCTCGCCGCGCCGGACCTCAAAGGAAACATTGTTCAGCGCCCAGAATTCCCGGTAATAGGGTTGTTCCGTCTTCCCGGTCAGGCGCCACAAACGAGGCATAATGGCCTGCTTGAGTCTGTCCTGTGGTTTATCGTAGATCTGATAGCACTTGGACAGCTTATTGACCCGAATGACGGGATCGTCAAAGGACATCAGCGAAGCCTTTCCGTGTCCGCTGGAACCACCAGAACCCTGCCCAAGACATCAGTAGGGAAACACCGGTAGCCAGCAGGAACCCCTGGAAATCTGGAACGGTACCGAAAAACATGATCCTGCGACTTTCCTCGATCACGAAAGTCAGAGGGTTGAGCAACAGAATTTGCTGATACTTCGCAGGCAGACTGGAGATCGGGTAGAACACCGGCGAGATGAACAGCAGGACGGTGGTCAATAATGAGGTGATCTGCCCAATATCACGAATGAAGACGCCAAGCGCTGCAAGTACCCAGGCGATTCCCAAGGTGCCGATCAGCAGAGGAAGCAGTGCCATCGGTAGAAAGAGCAGCGTCCAGGGTACAGAACCATGGACGAGCAACTTTGCAACGAGCAACACTACAATACTGACAGCCGCATGGAAAAGGGCTGAGCCCAGGGCCACCAAAGGTAGTATTTGCAGCGGGAAGACCACCTTTTTGACATAACTTACATTGCCGACAATCAGAGACGGAGCCCGATTGACACATTCTGAGAACACGCCATGGATGATCATCCCGATGAACAGCAGGATGGCGAAATCTGCGCGGCTTTCCTCAGCGCCAGTTCCCCATCGGGCTTTGAAAACAATGGAAAAGACGAAAGTGTAGACGAGGAGCAGCAATACTGGATTGAAGAAAGACCACGCCAAGCCCATGATCGAGCCACGATACCGGCCAATGACTTCTCGACGAGTCATCTGGATGATGAGTTGTCGGTTATGCCACAGGCTCAGTACCATCGCCGATGGCGTGGCGGGATGTCTTTGATGAGGATTCATAATCTATATAATGGCTGTCAATGGTTGTCGGCGCTCAAGGGTGGTATTCCTGGTTGAGAGACTGGTTCACCGGCGAGAACCGGCAACGCGTGATGCGCATCGTAATTCGATGAACTATCCCGGCGATTGCTTGGTCGTGCAACGAGTGGAGAGACGGCGAAGTGCCCTATCACGCAAAGAGTTCAGCTTTATGTAGTGCCACTCCTTGCGCGTCTTTCGTGGAAAGCACCGGTTCACCCTGGAGGTGCCAGTTGATCGCCAGATTGGTGTCATTCCAGACGATGCAGCGCTCGTGCTCCGGCGCCCAGTAGTCAGTGGTCTTATAAAGGAATTCGGCTGTATCGCTGAGCACGACGAAGCCGTGGGCAAAGCCCTCGGGGATCCACATCTGTCTCTTGTTTTCTGCACTCAGGATTTGGCCCACCCATTGACCAAAGGTGTGTGAGGACTTGCGGATATCCACCGCCACGTCAAAAACCTCGCCAAGCACAACGCGTACCAGTTTGGCTTGAGGCTGCTTGATTTGATAATGCAGACCACGCAGTACGTTCTTTGCCGAGCGGGAGTGATTGTCTTGCACGAAATCGACTTTCCTGCCAAGCGCGGTTTCGATTTGTGCCTGGTTGAAGCTCTCGAAGAAAAAGCCCCGGTCGTCTCCGAATACCTTGGGTTCGAGTAACATGACATGGGGGATAGCCAAAGCGGTTGCTTTCATTGCGTCTGGGCTGCCTTTCGTGATGGGTATGTGGCAAGTTCACAGTGGTCGACGGTGCCGCGACAAGGGGCGTTGGTAGCGGCGACCGGAACAATCCGCTTCAACCGGCCAGATTTTTTTCGTTCAGTAGGCGCAGCAGGTATTGCCCGTAGCCGTTCCTGGCCATTGGCTGCGCCAGGTTGACCAGTTGCTCGGCATCAATCCATCGCTGTCGATAAGCGATTTCTTCCGGGCAGGCCACCTTGAGTCCCTGGCGGTTTTCCAGCGTGGCAATAAACTGGCTGGCATCGAGCAGCGATTCGTGGGTACCGGTGTCCAGCCAGGCATAGCCCCGTCCCATGATTTCGACCTTGAGTTTCCCCTGTTCCAGATACAGGCGGTTGAGATCGGTGATCTCGAGTTCGCCACGCGGCGAGGGTTGCAGGTTCCTGGCTAGCTCGACTACTTGTCGATCATAAAAATACAAACCGGTGACGGCGTAATTGGATTTTGCTTGCCTTGGTTTTTCTTCCAGCGATAGCACCTTGCCGCAGGAATCAAACTCGGCCACTCCGTAACGCTCGGGGTCTTTCACATGGTAGGCAAAGACGCTTGCTCCCTCGTCACGAGCCATGGCATTCGCCAGGAGGTGGTGGAAGTCATGGCCGTAGAAGATGTTGTCGCCCAGCACCAGGGCCGACAGGTCATCGCCAATGAACGACTCCCCGATGATGAACGCTTGCGCCAGACCGTCGGGACTGAACTGAACAGCATAGTGAAGACGGATACCCCAACGCGAACCGTCACCGAGCAGTTGCTCGAAGCGTGGCGTGTCCTGTGGCGTCGAGATGATCAGGATGTCACGTATTCCCGCCAGCATGAGGGTGCTGAGCGGATAATAGATCATCGGCTTGTCGAATACCGGGAGCAACTGCTTGCTGATTGCCAGGGTGGCTGGGTGAAGCCGGGAGCCAGAACCACCAGCAAGAATGATGCCTTTACGTTTCATGCAGATATTTCCAGTCAAGACGGATCATCAGTGGAATGGCCTGCGAGTCTACCACTTGGGAGCGTCCAGACACAGTACGCGGAGCGGAGAAGTTGCCAAAATTGGCGGTCGGACCCCCCGAAAAAAACTGGCAATTTCACCACAGCGAGGGGATCAAGATAGAATTCACCCTCTCCGGCCAGACGGGCTCACTCGGCAATCACCTGGAAATCTGCCATAAATGAATAACGACACTGGGAAAGCAATCCACAGGGGGCTTCTTGACGCCAACGGCATCCCCTCCTGATTGTGATGTAGTCATTGTCAATTACAACGCAGGCAAACTGTTGACCAACTGCGTTTCCTCAGTGCTCCGCGCGAATGCTGCGCGGGTGATCGTCGTGGATAACGGTTCAACAGATGACAGCCTGGAATGTCTCGAACGTGTCATCCCGAGCAAGAAACTTTCGCTACTCCGCAACCACCAGAATCTGGGATTTGCTGTTGCCTGCAATATTGGTGCAAGAGTGTCATCGGCCAGCCACTTGCTGTTCCTGAATCCCGACGGTGTTCTGACCGAGCATGGATTGGCACGCATGATCGAGGTGCTGGATTCTTCACCGACGATTGGAATGGTCGGGGGGTTCCTGTGCAATCCCGATGGGTCTGAACAGGCTGGAGGCCGACGCTCCTTCCCAACCCCCCAGCGAGCCTTCCTGCGGGCTTTTGGCCTGTCTCGCCTGGCCCGCTTCTTCCCTGAGGCATTTTCGGATTTTCTGCAGCACGCCGAGCCATTGCCTAGTCAGCCGGCGGCTGTCGAGGCGATTTCCGGTGCCTGCATGTTGGTCAAACGTGCGGCGATAAATGACGTGGGGCTCTGGGACGAAGGGTACTTTCTCCATTGCGAGGATCTCGACTGGTGCATGCGCTTTGCACAACGGGGTTGGAAAGTGATGTTCGTTCCCGATGCAAAGGTCGTTCATGTCCGGGGGGCGTGTGGCCGCAATCGTCCTCTGTTCGTGGAATGGCACAAGCATCATGGGATGTTGCGGTTTTATCGCAAGTTCTATCATCATCAGTACCCCGGCCTCCTCTGGGGGCTGGTCGTGGCGGGGGTATGGATGCGGTTCATCATGGTTGCCAGCTACCATGGCATCCGCTACGCTCTGGTCAGAATGGGAATGGGCCGTGCCTGAGTCTCAGATGGGCGTCCTCGGTGCCTCCAGCTTGGTGGGTGAATGTCTGTTGCCCCTTCTGACGCAGGCCGGGTGGCGCGTCGTCGCCTTCTCGCGACGGCAGACTGGACAAGTGGCTGATGGGGTGGAGTGGAAATGCCTGTCAAACGCGAATTCTTTCTCATCCCCAAGCCCCCAGCCTCTGCCAACGGCAGGGAGTTTACCCTTGTGGATCTGCGTGGCACCGATCTGGGTATTGCCCGAACATTTCGCCTTGCTGTCGGCGCATGGAGTACGGCGCGTGGTCGCACTGTCTTCGACCAGTCGCTTCACGAAAGATGACTCCTCCGATCTGCAGGAACGTTCCGTGGCCCATCGCCTGGCCGAGGCCGAGGCACGCCTGCAGGCCTGGGCTGAAGATCACGGAGTGGAATGGGTGATCCTGCGGCCAACCCTGATCTACGGTCACGGACAGGACAAGAACATTGCGGAACTGGCCCGCTTCATCCAACGCTTTGGTTTCTTTCCACTGCTGGGCGAGGCAATAGGGGCTCGCCAGCCCGTTCATGCCGAAGACGTCGCATTGGCGTGCCTGAAGGGATTGCACTGTGCTGCCGCGGCAAACCGGGCATACAACATTTCCGGCGGTGAGACTCTGCCTTACCGGGAGATGGTGAGGCGCGTATTTGCCGCACTTCATCTTCGACCGCGGCTGTTTGCAATCCCACTGGTGGCATTCAAGTCGGTGGTGTCACTCTTGCGATTGTTGCCCAGATACCGGCACTGGTCAGGCAGCATGGCTGAACGCATGAATCGGGACCTGGTTTTCGATCATACCGATGCAGCGCGTGATCTCGGATTCTCTCCGCGCCCTTTTCTGCTCGGGCAGAATGACCTGCCGAGATGAAGCCGCAGGCTGCGCGTGTCACCCTCCCGGCCTTCGCAGCCAGTCAGGATGAATGATGCATAGACTCGTTCCCGAGCATATTTCGAGCGCACTGATCCTCTTGCCACGCCGGGGCAAGCAGGGGTTGATGCTGCTTGCCGATGCGCTGCTGCTGATATTCGCTGTCTGGGCGTCGTATGCCTTACGTTTGGGCGAATGGTTCGTCCCCAACCGTTCGCAACTGGTTTTGATGGCCGTTGCACCCCTGTTGGCGATGCCTGTCTTCCTCAAGATGGGATTATATCGCTCGGTCATTCGCTACCTGGGCGAACAAGCACTGTGGTCGGTGTTCAAGGGGATGTCGCTGGCAGCCCTGTCGTGGGCGGTGCTGGCCTTCATGACCCAGATGACCGGACTCGAAGGCGTTCCCCGGGCCGTGCCGCTGCTATACTGGCTGATTGGCATGGTGCTGGTCGGTGGTTCCCGGTTTTCCGCACGCTGGTTGCTCTGGTTTCCACTGCGCAATCGTTTTTCTGGCCGACAGGTACTGATCTACGGTGCCGGCGAAGCCGGTCGGCAACTGGCCGCTTCACTTCGACGTGGGCGTGATCTCTTCCCCGCCGGGTTCCTGGATGACGATACCGCCCTGCAAGGCAAGGACATGGGCGGTCTGCGGGTGTATCCTCCCGAGCACCTGTCGGCATTGGTTGAGCGTTTCGATATTCACGATGTGATCGTCACCCTGCCTTCTGCCTCCAGTGCCCGGCGGCGTGAAGTCGTGTCGTTTCTCGAAGAGCACCCGGTACGGGTACGCATTCTTCCTGCACTGACCGACATTGCCACCGGCCGGCACCTGGTGAACATGGTTCGCGAAGTGGATATTGGCGACCTGCTGGGTCGCGACCCAGTCGGCGCCGATCCAAACCTGCTCGGACGTTGCATCACCGGCAAGAGCGTGCTGGTGAGCGGTGCAGGAGGCTCGATCGGCTCGGAGCTGTGTCTGCAGATTGCCGCGCTCGCCCCGGCCCGGATGGTTCTGCTGGAAACGAGCGAACATGCCCTGTACCAGATCGACCGCCTGCTACGTTCCATCGCGGATTGCAGGATCATCGCCAGTCTGGGATCGGTCGGCGATGCCGCTCTGGTGTCAGGGCTGCTGGCCGAACATCGGGTGCAAACCATTTACCATGCCGCCGCTTACAAGCATGTACCGCTGGTCGAGGCCAATCCCCTCGAAGGCGCCCGCAACAACGTGCTCGGCACCTTGACCCTGGCACAGGCGGCATTTGCTGCCAGCGTACAAACTTTTGTCCTGATTTCGACCGACAAGGCGGTGCGCCCAACCAACATCATGGGGGCCAGCAAACGCTGGGCAGAACTGGTCGTCCAGGGCATCGCCCGGCAGGCCAGCGCGCAAGGCAGCGGTCAGCAATTCTGTGCGGTGCGCTTCGGCAACGTCCTCGGTTCCAGCGGCTCGGTGATTCCACTGTTCAAGGACCAGATTGCCCAAGGCGGTCCGGTGACCGTCACGCACGCCGAAGTGACGCGCTATTTCATGTCTATTCATGAAGCCGTGGAACTGGTCATCCAGGCAGGCAGCCTGGCGCTCGGCGGTGAGGTCTTCCTGCTCGACATGGGCGAACCGGTGAAAATCTTCGACCTGGCCCACAACATGATCCGGCTGGCTGGCCACTCGGTGCGTGATGATGACAACCCCGAAGGCGACATCGAGATTGCCATCACTGGTCTGCGTCCCGGCGAAAAACTCTACGAGGAGCTGCTCATCGCCAGCAGTAACGCCGAGGGCACCTTGCACCCCAAAATCATGAAAGGCGACGAGCCTTGTCTCGACGCGGAGGAGTTGAGCGGGTTGATTGGGCAGCTCGGCGTGGCGCTGGAGGCACGCGATGAGAGAGCCGTGCGCCAGGTATTGATGCGGGTGGCCAGCGATCGCTCCGGCCCCCGTCGCACGGTCACGGATTTCTAAGCGTTGCAGAGCACCGGGAACATTTCAGGATGAACAACTCAAACTCGATCTCCGGCACTGGTCGCGTTCACTCTTGCCTGCGTCAAGGCTAGACTTGCGGCGACCGAAACAAGAATGACACCGGCAACGATGCCCAGGGACCACTGGATCGGCAGATGGAACCAGGGCGCCGCGAGCATCTTGCCGCCGACGAAAACGAGCACGATGGCAAGGCCGTACTTGAGCAGGTGAAAACGATCGGCCATGTCGGCGAGCAGAAAGTAGAGCGCGCGCAGGCCCATGATGGCAAAGATGTTTGAGGTGAAGACGATGAACGGATCGGTGGTGACGGCAAAGATGGCTGGGATGCTGTCTACCGCGAAGACCACGTCGCTGGCCTCGATCAGCACTAGCACAAGGAACATCGGCGTCGCCCAGAGGATGCCGTTCTGGCGCACAAAGAATCGTTCGCCGTGGAAACTGCTGGCGATGCGCAGGTGTCCGCGCAGCCAGCGGAGCAGCGGATTCTTTTCGAGATCGGACTGATGATCAGCAAAGATCAGCATCTTGATGCCGGTGACGACCAGAAAGGCACCGAAGACATAGAGCAGCCAGGAGAATTGCGAAACCAGCCAGACGCCGGCGAGGATCATCGTCGCGCGCATGACGATCGCGCCGAGTACGCCATACAGCAACACCCGACGCTGCAACTCGGGAGGGACCGCGAAGTAACTGAAGATCATCACGAAGACGAACATGTTGTCGACCGACAGCGATTGCTCGATCAAATAGCCGGCAAGGAACTCCAGTGTCTTGCGGTTGGCAATCTCGCGGCCGAGCGCGCCATCCAGATACCACCACATGAGGCCAGAGAAGACCATGGCCAGGGTCGCCCAGACCAGCACCCAGGCCAGCGCCTCCCTGACCGGTACGCGATGCGCCTGGCGTCCGCCGAGAACGAACAGGTCGAGCGCCAGCATGGCCAGGACGAAGACAATGAAGCCGACCCACATCGGGCCGGTGGCAAAGGTTTCGACCGCGCTCACGCGCTGACTCCGGGAGCGGGTTGCTGGCTCGGGCGGGCTTCCTCAAAGGCGTTGCAAGCAGGATCATAGTGCAGCAGAGCGTGGATGCCGCCGCACCGGGCATGGTCAAGAATGAAGCTGTGCTCAACCTTCAGCGACAGAACGGCGAACTCCAGCAGCCCCCCTTCCTCAGTGAAACACTTCTCCTGGAAACGTTCGAAACCGGCGATGAACCTGGCGATATCCTTCACTTCATTTCCCTTTAATTGCTTGCTGATGGTTGGAATGGTCTGCCTGGTGGTCAGGATCGGCTTTCCAGCACCGCGATGCGCTCCTCGATCGGCGGGTGGCTGGAGAACAGGGCCATCCAGCCAGGGCGACCGTTGATGCCAGCAGTAGCGACGTTCTGTGGCAGTTCGCCGGCTTCCATGCCGCCGAGTCGGCGCAACGCCGCCGCCATCGGCCGGGGCGACCCCATCAGTTGCGCGGCACCGGCATCGGCGCGGAATTCGCGCTGCCGAGAGAAATACATGACGATGATGCTGGCCAGGATGCCGAAGAGGATGTCGCAGACGACGACAGTGATCGTGTAGCCGATGCCCGGTCCCGACGGCTCGTCGCCGCCCTTGCGCAAGGCCGAGTCGACCAGCCAGCCTATGACGCGGGCAATGAAGATGACGAAGGTGTTCACCACCCCCTGGATCAGCGTCAGCGTAACCATGTCGCCATTGGCAATATGCGCGACTTCGTGAGCAATCACTGCCTCTGCCTCGCTGCGCGTCATGCTTTGCAGGAGACCGGTAGATACCGCGACCAGTGAGCTGTTGCGGCTGGCACCGGTGGCGAAAGCATTTGGCTCACCCTCGTAGATTGCCACCTCGGGCATTGGCAAGCCGGCCTTTTCGGCAAAACGTCTAACGGTATCGATCAGCCACAGTTCGGTGGAATTGGCCGGTGTGTCGATAACGCGTGCACCGGTACTCCACTTGGCGATGGTTTTCGACAGCCACAATGAGATGAACGAGCCGCCGAAACCCATCAGCAGTGCGAAGAACAGCAGCTTGCCAAGATCGAGGCCGCTGCCCGAAAAGAACTTGTGCGCACCAGTGAGTGTGCTGACGATACCCAAGACGAGCATGATCGCCAGGTTGGTGCCGATAAGCAGCATGATCCGTTTCATGATTCGATTCCCTTGAGAACAGTTGGCCGTGTCACTTGCCACGGGTGATGAACGAGGAGGAAGCAGCCCTCGTGCTTTCGGCTTCCCCGACGATGTCTGCATTCTTCGTGCTGCCATCACGCGGACTGCCATGGCGATGTTCGCGCTGGCGTGCCACCTGGCGCGCCAGCGTCCTTCCTGCGCGGTCGGTAGCGCGGTCGATGGCAACATAGAGGTCGGGCTGGATATCCTCGATCAGCACATCTGCGGAACCGAGAACCGCCACCTGAATGCTGCAGCATTTGTCTTCTCCACCGCGCGGACCATTGAGATCGGAAAGACGGATCGATACCTTGCGTACGTGCTGATGGGCCCAGTTGAGTGCGAAGTGAATGCGACGCTCGACATGCTCGCGCAAACCTGCGCTGAGATCAAAGCCGCGGGCCTGGATATATATCTGCATAAGAGGGCTCCTGGAGAGTTGAGTGTTGACGGCGAAGGGAAATGTAGCGCAGGAAAAAGAATCCAACAAATCGAATATAATTTAACAATACATCGATTTTTTGGATGCTTCTGGAAGCATGGCCATGCTCAATTACAAGCACCTGCGCTATTTCTGGGCAGTCGCCAAATCAGGTTCAATCGCCCGCGCCGGCGAACAGTTGCATCTCACGCCGCAATCGATCAGCGGCCAGTTGCGCGAGCTGGAGGAAAGTCTCGGCGTCGCGCTTTTCCGCCGCGCCGGACGTGCTCTGGAACTGACCGACGCCGGCCGGCGCATTATCGGCTACGCCGAAGAAATCTTCGCTCTCGGCGACGAACTGCTCGACGCGGCGCGCGACCAGAGTACAAGGAAGAGCCTGCCTTTTGCCGTTGGCATTGCTGATTCGGTGGTTAAAGCGGTTGCGCACCGGCTGGTCGAACCGGCGCTGCAACTGCCGGAACCGGTGCGGCTGATCTGCCGGGAAGGCCGCCTGAGCTCGCTGCTCGCGGAACTTGCCATTCATCATCTTGACATGGTGATTGCCGATCGGCCGATGCCGGCCAATCTCAATGTCCGCGGCTACAGCCATCTGCTCGGCGAGAGCACACTGACGGTTTTCGGCGCAGCGGCACGAATCAAGACCTTGCACGGTGACTTCCCGGCGCTGCTCGACGGTGCGCCCTTTCTGATGCCGGGTGAGGATGTCGCGATCCGTCCGCGGCTCGAACAATGGCTGGAAGCACAGCGACTGCACCCGCGCATCGTCGGTGAATTCGACGACAGCGCGTTGCTCAAGGCTTTCGGCCAAGCCGGCGCCGGGCTCTTCGTCGCCCCGACCGCCATCACCGCCTACGTTTGCGAACAGTATCACGTCGACATCGTCGGGCGCATCGATGCCATCAGCGAACAGATCTTCGCAATCACCAACCAACGCCGGCTGACCCACCCGGCGATCATCGCCATCAGCGAAGCGGCGCACAATGAGGTTTTTAATGTGGAAGTCGCGTCGGCGACTCCCTGATCATCAGTTTTATTCGAAGTGTCGTTACGGATAATTCTTCTTTTTTATTAATCTTCGGGCGTCTATGCTCACCCCCTGTTTCACTACTCACAGGAGACAACCATGAAAACCTTCTCTATGCTCACCGCCGTTCTGGCATTGGGCTGCACCCTTGTGCTCGGCGATGCGGAAGCCGCCAGCAAACGCTTCGGTGGCGGTCAGTCCACTGGCATGCAACGTCAGTCGACCATGCCCGACAAAGCCGCCGTCGCTCCGACGCAGGCAACGGGCGCGGTGCAAGCAGCCCAACCCAAGCGTTCATGGATGGGGCCACTGGCCGGACTCGCCGCCGGCCTGGGCTTGGCCGCGCTGGCTTCGCACTTCGGCTTCGGCGAGGAACTCGCTTCGATGCTGATGATTGGCCTATTGGTCATGGCCGTGCTGGTGGTGATCGGCCTGGTCATGCGTCGCCGCGCTGCGGCCCGCGAACCCGCTGGCGGTGGCCTACAGTACGCGGCGGCCGGTGCAAGCGGCGTGCCGGCCGGTGGCCATGCGCTTTCCCTGCCGGACGCCGGTGGCAGTAGTGCACCCGCCGCCGTCGCCGGCCACATCCCGGCCGACTTCGACCTTGCCGGTTTCGTGCGCAACGCCAAGGTCAGCTTCATCCGCCTGCAAGCCGCCAACGACGCTGGCAATCTCGACGACATCCGCGCATTTACTACATCGGAGATGTTTGCCGAAATCAGCCTGCACATTCGAGAGCGTGGCCACGCCAAGCAGGAAACCGATGTCGTCAGTGTCGAGGCAGTTGTGCTCGATGTCGCAGAAGAGCCAGACCGCTATATCGTCAGCACTCGCTTCAACGGTCTGATCCGCGAAGACCCGAACGCTGCCGCAGAACCTTTCGACGAGATCTGGCACCTGGTCAAGCCACGCGACGGCCATTCCGGTTGGGTGGTCGCTGGCATTCAGCAGACGCAGACGCACTAAGCCGCTGCAACCAACGACAGTCCGGAGCCATCCTGATGCAGGACGGGCTCCGGCCTTGCGTGCGCTCATCATTGCATCAGCCGCGGCCCTGGCGATCACCGATCCCTGCGGGCTTCATTCATTTCATGGCCGCGCCTCGAACCACAGGTCACTGAACCGTGCTTCGACTCGCCCGCCGGTGTTGTCGGTGTCGGCTGCGAGAGCGACACCCGAGATCGTCGGCACTGGATCGCCGAAGGCAGCGCGAAAATCGGCGGCAACATCGCGAACGACCGCCTGCCATTGTCCGGCATGGGCGTTGCCGGAATCGACGACGATCATCCGAAGGCGGTCGCTATAAGCATTCCATCCCGACTCGCCGGCGGCCTGTGCCGTACCCCATACGTAGCACAGCGCTGCCGCCGGTAGCTCGGCGCCGTACAGGAGGCGCGCTGCAGCGATCCTCATGCGGTCACTGACGCTGAGCCGTTCGGCTGGCAGATCGAACAGAACATAGACACGCGCGGCGTAATCATCACCGGCCTTGCGCCGCAGATCCGAACCCGCAACAGCGTTGGAAACCCACCAGCGCCATCTGAGCAGGGGCGTCGCCGTCGGGTCGATGCGCTGTGCGATCGCCAGGCTCGACGCCGAGTGATCGGAGATCACTCGCAGCACCGTGATACCATCATCGGCCAACAGATCGAAACGGTTCGGCCGTTCGACCGAGGGCAAGGTCTGGTGCAGCCATTCCTTCGGCAAATGATTTCCCGGTAGCCCGCCAGAAAAACCAGGCAGCACGACGCGCCGGAAATCGGCACGTGCCAGCAGCACCGAAAACCCGCCGACAACACCGATGAGTGGAGTGGTCAACAGCGCCAGCGCAGCCCGCCGGCGTCCGGGATTCCTTGGTTCCATTCGACGAATCCTTCCAGTGTAGCCAGACGCAGCAGGTCGGCTGGCCGATCGACGTCCCACAGCCGGGGCAGCTCGATCCAGCTCAGATCCAACTCGGACAGGCGGCGCCGCGTTTGTGCCATGACCCGCTCGCTCCCCCACTCGATGGCCTCGAAAAGCTGTGGCTGCGGACAACGCAGGCCAACGAGCACGTAACCACCATCTTCTGCGGGAATGAACACCGCATCCTTGCCGTGCGGGTGCTCGTCGAGCAGGACCTGAGCGGCAGCCACAAGATGTGCCGGCTGCAGCGCCGGACAATCGCTGCCGATCAGCAGCAATGGTCCGGCCTGCGCCACAAAGGCCGCTGCCATGCGTGCGCCGAGGTCAGAGCCCGACTGGCTGCGCAGATCAACGCCGCAAGCGCGTTGCACGGCGCGAAAGAAGCGCTGCTGGTCATCCGGCGCTCCCCAAAGCGTTACCCTGCCGAGCGCCGCCTGCTGCGCGACCGTCAGTGCCTGCAACGTCAACCGGCGTTGCAGGCGGGCGGCGGCGGCCGCACCGAGGGCAGGAATCAGGCGGGTCTTGGCAGCACCGGCCTGTGGCGCGCGGGCAAAGACGGCGATGCCGGGCAACTCAGCGCTGGCGTGGCCGATAGCCATAGCGAATCGCCAATTGCTGCGGGTCCGCGCCAAAAAAATAACTCGCGCGCAGGTGCCACATCAGCAGAATCGTTCGCAGAACGCCGTGCTTCTGCCAACGTCGTCCGGAGGTCAGTACCCGTTCGCGCAGGCAGGCCGGTCGAGCGATTCGCCTGAGCTGCCTGGACAAGGCGATGTCCTCCATCAATGGCAGTTCTGGATAGCCACCGAGGCGCTCGAAAACCTCACGGCGAACGAAAATCCCCTGATCACCGGTGGCAATACCGCTCAAGCGCGAGCGCCAATTCATCATCGATTCGACAACGCGCAGCAGTGGCTGGTGACCGTCAATACGCACGTCGAAGCGTCCCCAGGCTACATTGGCAGTCATCGCGGCCCGGATCAGCTCGTCGGCCGCGGGCGGCAGCGTGGTATCAGCATGCAGAAAGAGCAACACCTCACCCTGGCTAGCGTGCGCCCCTGCGTTCATCTGCGTCGCCCGGCCACGAGGCGATTCGAGCAGTCGGTCGACCCCAGGTCGCGCCAGGTCTGGCGTCCCGTCGCAACTGCCGCCATCGACCAGCAGCAGTTCGACGCCGCGACTGCGCAACTCTTGAAGCAACGCCAATTGTTCGCAGATCGTCGCCGCTTCATTGAGAACCGGGAGGATCAGCGAAAGGAAAGGGCGATTGGTCGAGGTTTGCATAGCCTGCTGCGATTCATGGACTTTGGCAGAAAGCGGTCTGCCGGGCAGAGATTCTGGGGCTTGACCGGTGAGTGTTCAAGACCGGCAGCGCTCGGTGTTGGCGGAAGCACGCCGAGCACGCAAACCCTTTGACGATGCACCAATGAATACTTACAATATGCGGTTCTTTGCATTGTTATTTGGAGTCCAACATGTACGCGGTCATAAAAACCGGTGGCAAGCAGTATCGGGTTGTCAGCGGCGAAAAATTGAAAATAGAACAGATACCGGCAGAAGTTGGCGCAGAACTCACCCTTGATCAGGTTCTCATGGTTGGCGAGGGCGAGACCGTGCAGGTCGGCACGCCAATCGTCAGCGGCGCCACGGTCAGGGTCACTGTGCTGTCGCATGGTCGTCACGACAAGATCCGGATTTTCAAGATGCGCCGTCGCAAGCACTCGATGAAGCATCAGGGGCATCGCCAGAATTACACCGAAATTCGCGTTGACGCCATCGCCGATGGCTCTAAGCTCGAACCCTCGGCCTGACTTGGAAGGAACTTGACTCATGGCACACAAGAAAGCAGGCGGCAGCGTACGTAACGGCCGCGACTCGGAAGCAAAACGTCTGGGTGTCAAACGCTACGGGGGGCAGCTGGTGCGCGCTGGCAACATCATCGTTCGCCAGCGTGGCACCGCCTATCATCCCGGCGATAATATGGGCATTGGAAAGGACCACACCCTATTCGCGCTGATCGATGGGCACGTGCAGTTCGCGATCAAGGGAGCGCTGAACCGGCGCACCGTCAGTATCATCCCGGTTGCCGTCTGAACCACGCTGGCAGCCAAGGCCAGCCAGCCCTGCACGAAGCCCTATCCTTGCCGGTAGGGCTTTTTGCTTTCAAATCTCTCGAAACAGGAAGCACACATGAGATTCATCGACGAGGCGAAGATTCTTGTTGGCGCCGGCGACGGAGGCAACGGCATTGTCTCGTTTCGGCGTGAGAAATATGAACCCGAGGGTGGTCCGGATGGCGGCGATGGCGGACACGGCGGCAATGTACACGTGCTTGCCGATCGCAACGTCAACACCCTGATCGAGTACCGTTACGCACGCAGGTTTCGCGCCAAGCGCGGCGAGAACGGCGGCTCCAGCGACTGCTATGGCAAGCGCGGCCAGGACCTGACGCTACGCGTGCCGGTCGGCACCCTGATTGCCGATGTCAATACCAACGAAATACTTGCCGACCTCGATGAGGATGGCAAGAAAGTGCTGCTGGCCAAAGGCGGCCGTGGCGGCCTCGGCAACATCCATTTCAAGTCGAGCGTCAATCGCACACCACGTCAATGTACGCGCGGAGAACCCGGCGAGCAGCGTGACCTGCGGCTGGAGCTGCGCCTGTTGGCCGATGTTGGCCTGCTGGGCCTGCCTAACGCCGGCAAGAGCACCTTCCTGCGCGCAGTCTCGGCAGCCCGTCCAAAAGTGGCCGATTACCCGTTTACAACCATCGAACCGCATCTCGGCGTCGTGCGTGTGGACCAGGACAAAAGCTTCGTGATCGCCGACGTACCCGGCCTGATCGACGGCGCCGCTGAAGGTGCCGGCTTGGGCATCCGCTTTCTCAAGCATCTGATGCGCACACGCTTATTGCTGCATATCGTCGACCTGGCACCGTTCGATCCTCTGGCCACCCCCGTTCGTGACGCAATGACCATTGTCCGTGAGCTGGAAAAATATGACCCGGAACTCGCCAGCAAGCCACGTTGGCTGGTCCTCAACAAGCTTGATCTGATTCCCGAGGACGAACGCGAGCAGCGTATTGCCGACTTTCTGGAAGCCTACAAGGCCGCCGACACGAGTGAGACTCCGAGTTTTCGAGTCAGTGCCATCAGCGGCGACGGCTGTCGCCTGCTGGTGAAGAAACTCCAGGAGGCGCTGGACCAACTGCCCCGCGCCGCCTCGACTGCCATAAAGTCAGCCACCGCCGCGCATTTCCCGAACGGCTTCTGCGAAGACGGGCAAACCTCCTGAACATGGCCACCACCCGTACTTCTTCTGCCCGCCGGCTGGTCATTAAAGTTGGTTCGGCACTGGTCACCAACAACGGCGAAGGTCTTGACCTGGCGGCCATCGATGAGTGGGCAAGACAGATCTCCGAGTTATGCGCAACCGGGAGACAGGTCGTTCTTGTCTCTTCGGGAGCGATTGCCTGCGGCCTGCAACGTCTGGGCTGGCACAAGCGCCCGCGCGCCGTGCATGAGCTGCAGGCGGCTGCGGCCGTCGGCCAGATGGGACTGGCGCAGGTTTATGAGCGCGCTTTTGCCCGCTACCACCTGCATACCGCGCAGATCCTGCTCACCCATGACGACCTCGCCGACCGCAAGCGCTACCTCAATGCCCGCTCGACGCTGAGCACTCTCCTGCAGCTCGGCGTGGTGCCCATCATCAATGAGAACGACACCGTCGTGACCGACGAAATCAAATTCGGTGACAATGACACGCTTGGCGCGCTGGTGGCCAATCTCATCGAAGCCGATTGCCTGCTCATTCTCACCGATCAGCAAGGCTTGTTCACCGCCGACCCCCGCAAAGACGCGACCGCCACGCTGATCAGTGAAGCGCGGGCCGGCAATCCCGCCCTGGAAGCGATGGCCGGCGGCGTCGGCAGCGCATTCGGTAAAGGTGGCATGATCACCAAGGTAATTGCCGCAAAGCGCGCGGCACGCAGTGGCGCACACACCGTCATCGCCAGCGGGCGCGAGACCGACGTCATTGTTCGACTGGCACGTGGGGAGCCGCTCGGAACCTTGCTGGTCTCGGAAACTCCGCCGCTCACGGCACGCAAGCAATGGCTTGCAGACCACCTGCAGCTGAATGGGAAACTGATCCTCGATGGCGGCGCCATCCATGCGCTCAGAGATGGGAAAAGCCTCCTGCCGATTGGCGTCCTGACGGTTCAGGGCGACTTCGAACGCGGCGCAGCGGTTGCCTGCGTCTCCAGCGAAGGCATCGAAGTTGCCCGCGGCCTGGTCAACTACGGCAGCAGCGATGGTCGGCGTATCGCACGCCGCGCCAGCCAGGATATCGAAGACATTCTCGGCTATATTGACGAGCCCGAGATCATCCATCGCGACAACCTGATTCTCACCTGACCACCGCCTGAACCCGAAGTTCGACACCGAGACGGCGATTCCCGAACTCGGTGTCGGCGAGGCGCTGCTTTCCTTCCTCAACGACAAGGGGAAGCCAAGTGTCGTCGAGCAGTCATCCATTCTGCCACCGGCGTCGCGCGTCGGTCCGCAGAACGTCTGGCGACGATCACCAGTTCAGCAATCTACGGGCATTAACACAACCAGGAGTATCGCGCTTGCCATCGGGTCGCAGGCGGTGCCCTCAGTTCCGTGGACAGAAGTCTCCGGGAGAACGGGTCTGGCAGGGCACGGGGTATCCGGGAACAGCGCGATGGGGTGCGGGGATCAAGGTGAGTGGCGGCCTCGGCCTCGCCGCTTTCACGTTCCACCAGTTGGCCCAGCGGCCCCGCCATGCGTACGGAACCCCGGCCGAACCGTTGGCAACGGCGCTTCGCCACCAGCAGCTTCAGGCGCTCGTTCGCCTTCATCAGCCTCAAGAATAGCGATGTTCAGGGAGCAGCAGCAAGCGGGCGAGGACTTGCTGACGGTAGTTGCCGAATAAAAGTGGGGCGAGCATGTTTGTAGCCGGTTTCAATACGATTGAAGCCGATCATGCTACATCAAAGCCTGCGCGCAATTTCTTCATCGATTCCGCGTCGTCCACTCCGAGAAGCAACCCAGGCTCGCGCAGTCGGCGTTCAAGCCACGGCTTGGTGGCGCCCAGAAGATCCTGGAGTACTGACATTCTTCGGGAGGTTGCCTTACGCTTTATATCCTGCCGGTCAAGGACAATCAGCACACCCTGGCCGCGTCGCTCAAGGATTTGGTCGGCGCCTTCGAAGCGGTTTCAGACAAAACGACGCATCATTTTCACGAAGTCGTCGAGAAAGATCACAGCCGGTTCGAAATCCGCAGCTGCCACGTTTTCAACCCGGTCGACTGCCTGCACGCACCTGACCTCTGTCCTGACCGGAAGTCATTCACAGTGCTCACTCGCGAGCGGACAATCAAGGGAAAAATTCCATTGAACGTCGTTTCTACGTACAAAACATTCATGCAATTGCCCTGAGGCAAGGGCCCTGCCGACGGTGCCGACCGCCGGCTCTATGGTATGCTTGGCTTTCCACTGAACACCCGCCACACCCCGCCCCCCTACGCCAAGCGATGACATGAGCGACCAGCAGAAACCGGCCATTCACCTGTCCTTTTCGGACAAGTACACCGACACCCATTCGCAAGAGTACTTCCGGAAGCACAACGAGAAAAAGCTCTCTGACCGCATGGAGCACCGCATGGCCGCCCGCGCCCTGGCCCTGGCCGGCAACCCGGTGTCGGTGCTTGACCTGCCCTGTGGCACGGGGCGCTTCTGGTCCATGCTGGCCGAGAACCCACAACGCGAACTGCTGGCCGCCGATTACAGCGCAGCCATGCTCGAAGTCGCCAGAAAAGTCCGTGACCCGGCCGTAGTTCGGCGTTTCCGTCTGTTGCAGTGTTCCGCCTTCGAGATTACCTTGCCCGACAACGGTGTCGACTGCATCTTCTCGATTCGCCTCATGCACCACATTGGCGAATCGGCCAACCGCCTCGCAATGCTGAAGGAATTTCGTCGCGTGACCCGCGATACGGTGGTGCTGTCGCTGTGGGTTGATGGCAACTACAAGGCCTGGCGCCGCCGCCGACTTGAACAGAAACGCCTGCAACAAGGCGAAATGAGCGACAACCGCTTCGTCGTACAGCGCGCCCAGTTCGAACGTGAGTGCCGTAATGCCGGCTTCGAGATCGTCGGCCACATCGATTTCCTGCCCCGCCTGTTCATGTGGCGCACCTACGTCCTGCGCAAGAAAGCCGTCTAACCTCTGCATCGCATGGTATTCCCGGTGAAGGCTCGTGATCTGTTTCCGGACCAGCTGGCGCGCGAGCAACTGAGCGCCAGCCAGCTCGCCGACTTCGAAGGGCTGTGGTCACTCAGCTCCGACTGGCATGAAGCCCCCAATGAACGCCGTGGCGGCTGGAGTGGTGTCAGCCGACATGTGCTCAATGATGGCAGCGCCATCTTCCTTAAACGACAGGAAAACCACCTGTGCCGAACGCTACGTCACCCGTGGCGCGGCATCCCGACCTTCTACCGCGAGTACCTGAACATCCTGCGCCTTGGCGCACACCAAGTCGGCACCGTCGAGGCACTCTATTACGGCGACCGGCAGGAATCCGCCCGCTGGCGTGCGATTCTGGTGACGCGCGCGCTCGACAGCTTCATCAGCCTCGATGAGTGGAATGTCACAGCTGGAAATGGCGAGCCATTGCAGCGCCAATCCCTGATCACCGCCACTGCCCGTGCCTGCGCCCGCCTCCATCATCATGGCCTGCAACACAGTTGTCTGTATGGCAAGCATGTGTTTGTCCGTCGCATGCCGGCAATGGGTAACACCTATCAGGAAAGTGACGTTCGTTTCATCGATCTGGAAAAGCTGCGCCAGGGCATCAGCCGTGAGCGCGTGCGCAGGCATGATCTCGATCAGTTGCTGCGCCACACCGACGGCTGGAATGATGGCGACTGGAACATTTTCCATGCCGCCTACCGGCAACAGCAAGCGGCTTTGCAGGAGTAGGCGGTCACGGTTCGCTGAAAATATGTATCCTGATCAACTCCGCCGCAGCACCCACAGGTGCAGCAGAAGCGCCGCCAACCAAGCACAGGCCGCAGAGAAGGCGAAAGCCACGAGCGGACTGACGGATTGCCACAAGCCGCCGAAGATCACCGAGGCAGGCAGCAGCAGAAGACCCGTTGTCAGGTTGAACCAGCCGTAAGCGGTGCCCAGCATTTCCTTGCCCACCAGGTCAGCGATCAGCGCCTTCTCTGCCCCTTCGGTCGCAGCCAGGAACAGGCCGTAGAACGCGAACAGCGGCCACAGCAACAGAGGCTGCGGATTCATCCCGAGCAGCAAGTAGAAAATACTATAGACACTCCAGCCGCCGACAATCAGACGGGTGCGGCCGAGCCTGTCGGACAATGCCGAGAGCGGCGTGGAAAAGAGCGCTGCGCTGCAGGACACCAGCGCCCAGAGCAGTGGTATCTGGTATTCGGCAAGACCGAGTTCCTTTGCCCGCAGCAGCAGGAATATGTTCGACGAGTTGCCCAGGGTGAATAGCGCCAGTACCCCCAGGTAACGTTTGAACGGTGACGGCAAGCCGTGCAGTGTCCAGCTGAAGGGCTTCCCTGGCGTCGCTGCGTTCCGCTGCGGTTCCCTGACCGCCAGCGTCAGGGCAACCGTGATCGCCCCCCCCAGCGCAGCCCAAAGAAAAATGTCTGCCAATGGTACTCGCTCGGCGAGAAGCCAGGCCGCCAGCAGCGGCCCGACGACGGCCCCGGCGTTGTCCAGTGCACGATGAAATCCGAAGGCCAGTCCGCGCCGGCTCGGATCCACCGTCAACGCCAGCAGTGCATCCCGCGGCGAACTTCGCAAGCCCTTGCCGACCCGGTCGGCAAAGCGCAGCAACAGCAGTATCGGCCAGGAAGTGGCGAAGGCCAGCAGCGGGCGTGCGATCGCAGCCAGCGCATAGCCGCCAACCACCCAGGGCTTGGCCGAGCCGCGACGATCCGCGAGCACGCCGGAAAGAAGTTTGAGCAGACTCCCTGTGGCTTCAGCAATCCCCTCGATGATGCCCAAGGCCTTCGGGCCGGCCATCAATACCGAGGCTAGGTAAATCGGCAGCAGCGGGTAGATCAGCTCGCTGGTGGAATCGTTGAAAAAACTTACCAAGCCGAGCAGCCAGACGGTTCGCGGCAATTCACGCAGGCTTCCGAGCATATTCACGGCTTTTGCGTCAATCGTCAGTGCTCATGCCCGGCGGGTCTTGGACATCCGGATTAATGATCGCGAACTGGGCCGGGATGCGCGTGTAAAAGATGCGGAAATTCTCCCGGCGAATCAGATCGAGCAGGCGTTTTCCTTCTTCCTCGGTAACCACGAACTCGACCTCGATACCACCGCTTCCTGCCAGTTCAAAGAAACGGTCTTCATGCAAGGCATGGCGTCGCCCGAAACCACCAATCGACCGGAACGCCGAGCCGCCCCGGATTCCGAGTTGGTTGCCTCGTTCGAGCAACCACTCCCAGAGCAGAACACCGTGACATGCCTCGCGTTCACTGACGTAAAATCTCAAAAATGCGCCTTCCATGCTTGTCACCCTGTCCTTGAACCCGCTTTGTTGCGTCACTCCTACCTGCCCTGTGGGGTAGCATCAGATCCAAATCCTTGCCCAGACGATGGTGGCCATGCCGGCAATAGTCATGAGAACCGAGCCCACGACATGCGCCGCGACAATACCGAGAGCCCACAAGACACGCCCCTGCTGCAGCAGTGTTACCAGTTCGGCGGAAAAAGTCGAGAAAGTGGTCAACCCGCCGCAGAATCCGGTAATCACCAGCAGACGCCATTCCGGGGAGAAGGCCGAGAAAGAGGCGAAGAAAGCAATCGCCAGACCGATCACGTAGGCACCGATCAGGTTCGCGACCAGCGTGCCGGGTGGGATGGTTGGAAAAAATGCGTTGAGCCTGATCCCGAGTTGCCAGCGCAATAGTGCGCCGAACGCAGCACCGACGGCGATGGCAAGAATTGATTTCCACATTTACAACTGCGCCTTAGGATCATGTGGCTGGTGCGGACAGGCTGGAAAGAGGCGCCCACACGGATCAGCCGCAAAGCATGAGGCACCGGCCACCGACGGTTGCGGGAGGATACAATCTTCCGGAGACCCAATATAGCATTGGATCTTGTTTGCTGAATAGTCTCCATCGGCAGGCCATCCCTAACCGCCATGACTTCCGGACGTGGGGTGTCGGTATCGCCATGACCGTTAACGGGACTGACTCGCTACCTGTTCAACTGTAAGGAGAGAGATGAAACTTGTTCCTGCATTGGCCGGCTTGTTTGGCTACGATGCGATTTCCCGCCGCAAGAATCACCTGCAACTCGACAGGCACCTGCTGCACGTCCTCGACAAGCACGCGATTGATACGGTGATCGATGTGGGCGCCAATGCCGGGCAATTTTCATTGCGGCTGCGCGCCGCTGGATTTTCCGGACGCATCGAGGCATTCGAGCCCATTCCGGCGATGGCCCATGCGCTCGCCGAGCGATTCGCAGCGGATCGTTTGTTCACGGCCCATTCTTGCGGGCTGGCCGAACAGGACGACGTAATGGAACTCAACATCCTTGCCGGTAGCGATTTTTCATCGTTCCTGAAAACCAACGAGAAATCCGAGCAGTATTTCCCTCACCGCACCGGCCTGAAAGAAATCATCAAGGTGCCGGTTAGACGCCTGGACGGCATCGAGGGTATTGCCGGGCCGGACAATCGCCTGCTCCTCAAACTGGACACGCAGGGATTCGACCTCAAGGTATTCTCGGGGGCGACGGCCTTGCTGCCACAGATCAGGGCCGTCCTTATCGAGTGTTCGGTGATCCCACTCTACGAGGGAACCCCCGGTTTCATCGAATCTCTGGCCGTTTTCAAGGAGGCGGGATTCCTGCCATCCGGCTTCTTCCCCGTCTCGCGCGACAAAACAACCATGGCAATCATCGAATTCGACTGCATGCTGGTTCGTGGCCTGGCGGCGACCCAGAGCTTGCCGGCTTGAAGGGGAATATCCGGCAGGCCGGAGGGATACCCAAAGGCAACCCGAACCGCAGGCGCGGCTGGGCGAGTCGGAGTGGCGCTACGCGCAGCCCCTGGCGACCGGCAGGCGCCAGCCAACTTCAATCCCCGGATATGCTCGCCTGCCAGGCGTCTATCCAGGGAGAACGACACAGGGCTTGCAGCAGTTCGAAAGCGCAATCGGCATGGCGGATCGCGACAGCGCTCAGACCATCGCCAAGCTCGAAGTGCTGACCGGAGACACAGAGCACGAAAGCGGGCGGGGCTGGCTGAGCGATGCGCGGCAGCACGGCGAGCACCGCTGTGGGAGACAAGGCATGCGTGCCGGGTATTGCGGCGTCGATCGCCGGCACCGCACCGAAGCGTAGCGGCGCCGGCGTCTGCATGCCTGCATCGATGAACAGCGCCAGCCGTCTTCCCATGAGGTCGAGCGCATGCTCGATCTGCCACTGGAAGTCGCTGATCAGCTCGAAACCTTCAGCCAGACCAGCAGCATCGAGCCACTCCTGCAGACGATCGAGCAGTAGCGGCCCAAGCGCATCGTCACCCCGACTGGGATTGCCGCAAGCCAGAATGACCACCGGCGCGAGTGACAAGGGCAGCGCCTCCGGGATCTCAGGCAACAGGGCGCAAGCGCTCGATCAGTTGCCCCCTGGCATCGTGCAATTCGAGCTGCAGCGGCATCTTGCCGAGGGCATGCGTGGCGCAGGAGAGGCAGGGGTCGAAAGCGCGAATCGCGACCTCGATATGGTTCAACAAACTGTCGCTGAGCTGGCGACCGTTGAGGTAACGGCGAGCGACGCGGCGGATCGCCTCGTTCATTGGCTGATTGTTGTGCGTCGTCGAGACGATCAGGTTGCACATCGTCACCAGGTCGTCGTCATCGACACGGTAGTGGTGGATCAACGTGCCGCGCGGCGCCTCGATGACACCAACGCCCTCACGCTTGCGGGTGCCGCTGCTGCAGAGTTCAGTCCCGGAAAGATCGTCGTCGTTCAGCAGTTCCCCGATCTTCTCTGCCGCGTGCAGCATCTCGATCATGCGCGCCCAGTGATAGGCCAGTGGCGCGTGGATCAGTTCGCCATGGCCGTGGTCGATGAACTCGCGGCGCTCGATTTCGGCGAGTGGCGTCGGAATCGAATCGCAATTCTGCACGCGCGCCAGCGGCCCGACCTTGTACCACCCTTCCTGCGAGCCAAGCGCCGCCAGGAAGGGAAATTTCATGTAACTCCATGGCTTGACTTCCTCGCGAATCAGCTCATGGTATCGGCTGACAGCGAAAGCATCGACAAGGATTTTGCCGTCGGCGTCACGCGCGCGCAGCGCACCATCGTAAAAGTCGAGCGCACCGTCGGCGCCGACCAGCGACAGGAGATTCGATCGAAAAGTGCCAAAGCCGTCGTAGAACGCCGGGTCAGCCGCATGCAGACGCTTGACGAGCTGTACCGCCTGCCGGCTCCAGCAGATGACCGACTCGATTTCAGCCAGCAAGCGATCTCGTTCGGGACGGCTCAAGGCGCGGTTGACGCCACCGGGAATTGCGCCGGTGCCATGCACGCGCTTGCCGGCGGTCAGGCGAATCACTTCCTGGCCGAACTTGCGCAGCAGCACACCCTGCTTCGCAACCTCGGGATACGCCGCCGCGACACCGACGATGTTGCGCTGGCCAGCCTCGCTATCGAAACCGAAAAGCAGGTCCGGCGAAGAAAGATGAAAGAAATGCAGAGCATGCGACTGCAAAATCTGCCCATAGTGCATCAGGCGGCGCAGTTTCCCGGCACTCGGCGTCAATGGCGCGGCACCGACCACCTGGTCGAGCGCCTTGGCGGCCGCCAGATGGTGCGAGACCGGGCAGATCCCGCACAGCCGCTGCACCATTACCGGCACTTCCCAGTAGGGTCGTCCCTGGATGAACTTCTCGAAACCGCGGAATTCGACGATGTGCAGGCGAACCTGCTGCACCTGATCGTTCTCGTCGAGCAGCAAGCTCACCTTGCCGTGACCTTCGACGCGCGACACCGGGTCGATCGCCACCCGACGCAGCGGGCCAGCGTCGGCAGGCGCGGTTTCGAGTGCGAACAAGGCGTCTTCCATGCGAGCCTCCATCAATCAAAATGCAGCAAGGGATATTCGAGCCGTGGTGTCCGCCCATCGAGCAGGTCGGTCAGATACTTCCAGATCGCGTCGCCCGACGGTGGGCAGCCGGGAATGAAGTAATCGACGCGGACGATTTCATGAATAGGGTGCACCTTGTCGAGCGGCAGCGGCAATTCCGGATCGTTGGGCACCTGCCCGTTGACGATTCCCGGCCCGGTCAGATAGACCTCCTGCAGGCACCGACCGAGGTCGAGATGGTTGCGTTGCGCCGGCAGCCCGCCATTGACCGCACAGGCGCCGATGGCGATCAGCACCTTGCAGTTGCTGCGAAACTCCTGCAACACGTGGATGTTCTCGGCATTGCAGATGCCGCCTTCGATCAGGCCGATGTCGCAAGGGCCGCAGGTCTTGATGTCGGTCAGCGGCGAACGGTCGAATTCGACCCGTTCGAGCAGTTCCAGCAAACGCTCGTCAATGTCGAGAAATGCCATGTGGCAACCAAAACAGCCGGCCAGCGAAGTCGTTGCCAGACGTAACTTCCGCAGTTTCCGGTTCTGGGGCACAGCGTTCATCTCAGGCCTCTTCCTCGGTCGCAGTCCGGTTGGCCAGGCGCTCGACCTGCATTCCGATCGGTTCGACATCGAAGCGACGCCTGCCGATCGGGATCGCAAAGCCCTTGCGTTTCTCGATGATCACCCCGACCGGGCAGACATGCGCCGCCTTGTCGGCCAGGGAAAAGTCGGTATCGGCCAGCCGCCCGGACTCGGCATTGACGATCAGATGCTTGGTCAAGCCCCGCCCGGAGAGGGCAAAGACATTCTTGCCATCAACGTCACGGCTGGCGCGCACGCACAGCTCGCAGAGAATGCAGCGATTGAAGTCGAGCAGCAGATCGGGGTGCGAAGCATCGAGCGGCCGGTTTGGATAGAACTGGTTGAAATGCGGCGACAGCATTTCAAGTTCGTAGGCCAGGGCCTGCAGCATGCAGTTGCCGCTCTGTTCGCACGAGGGACAGAAATGATTGCCTTCAACGAACAGCATCTGCAGCATCGTCCGCCGTTTGTCGTTGAGATCCGGCGAATTGTTCTCGACCTCCATGCCATCCTTCGCCGGCATCGTGCACGACGACACGTAACGGCCGTTGGCCTTCACCGTACATAGCTTGCAACTGCCTTGCGGCTTGAACCCGGGATGATGACAGAGGTGTGGAATGAAAATCTCGGCGGCCATCGCCGCGTCCATGATCGTCTGTCCGTCCTCGAAAGGCACCGCCAGGCCGTCGAGCAGAATATTGGGTGTTTTCATGGCGCACATCCCTTCATTCGGGCGGCAAGACCGAAGTGCGCCGCTGCATCGTCGCGTCCGGTCATCTGGCGAGCCGCGTCGAGCGCCTGGTCGAGGTCGAAAGCCGGTACGAAGTCGAGCGAGCGCAGGCGTCGCTCATACGCCGGGCGAAACTTGTTGAGCGTATCGAACACGGGATTGCATGCCGACTGTCCGAGCCCGCAATGGCTGGCGGCATGCAGAAGGCGATGGATTTTGAAGATCTCGTTGATGTCGTACTGCGAGCCACGGCCGTCGGCGATCTTGTCCATGCAGTTGGCGACCAGCGCTGTGCCTACGCGGCAGGGCGTACAAAAGCCACAGCTCTCGTGTGCGAAGAAGTGGGCGAAATTGCGAGCCACCTCGAACATGTCGCGATGCGCGCCGAAAACCATGAAAGCGCCTGCCGTCGGTACATCCTCGAAAGCAATGTGGCGGGAAAACTCGTGCATCCCGAGGCAGATTCCCGAAGGCCCGCTGACTTGCACTGCTTGCGCGTTACCGGCGCCGCAGTCCTTGAGCACCTGCGCCACCGAAACGCCGAAGGGGTACTCGTAGATCCCCGGCGTTTCGACGTCGCCCGAAATTGACAAGAGCTTGGTGCCGGTCGACTGCTTGGTGCCCAGACCGGCAAACCAGGCGCCCCCATGGACCGCGATCAGTGCCGCCTTGCACAGCGTCTCGACGTTGTTCACTACTGTCGGCTGCCCGCGATAACCAACGCTGACTGGGAAAGGCGGGCGAATCCTCGGTACGCCGCGCTTGCCTTCGAGTGATTCGAGCAGCGCCGACTCCTCCCCGCAGACATAGGCCCCGGCACCGAGGTGAATGTCGATCTCGAAGTCACGACCCGCCTGGCCGCACAGGGATTGTCCGAGAAGGCCGCTCTGCCGGCGCCGCGCGAGGTTTGCACGCAATGCCGGCAGCAGGTACGCATACTCACTACGCAGGTAGAGCAGGCCCTTGCCAGCACCGATCGTCAAACCCGCTACACTCATGCCGTCGAAAACCAGGTCGGCATAGCTGGAGAGCAGCACGCGATCCTTGAAGGTGCCGGGTTCGCCCTCGTCGGCATTGCAGACCACGTAGCGGCTTAGGTGCTCGCCCTGGCCTTCCGCCCGGCGTGCCGACTCCCACTTGACCTGTGTGGTGAAACCAGCACCCCCGCGTCCGCGCAGATTGGAGGCCTTCATTTCCGCAAGCATCGCCTCGGCGCCGCGCGCAATCGCCGCCCGCATCGCTTCGCCGGCCGGCCAGGACACGTTCAGCAAGGCATCGCGGCGGCGCAGATTGTCGTCGACCCGAAAGTATTCCTCTGGCCAGTCGGCCAATGGCACCTTTGCCCGGATCAGTTCGCTGATACGGTCGATGCGCTCGGCCGACAAGCGTGTCAGTGCCCGCCCATTGACCAGCAGCGCCGGCCCTTGGTCGCACATGCCGGTACAGGAAGTGGTATCGACGCTGACCAGCCCCTCCTCGGAAACCTTGCCGCGCTCGATCCACAGGCGGTTGCACAGGCGATCCATCAGCTCGGCGCTGCCGAGCATGCGATCGGTGATGTTGTCTGAGAACAGTACGCGATAGCGACCGACCGGCGCCAGGTGCAGGAAGGAATAGAAACCGGCAACGCCTTCGACGCGCGCGCGCGGCAGTTTGAGCGCCCTGGCGATCGCGGTCAGCGCCGCTGCGGGCAGGTAAGCCAGCGCGTCCTGCACCGCCAGCAGAATCTGCAGCAACTGGCCCGGATCACCGCCATGACGGTCGATGATCGGCTGCAGCAGTTCGTCCAGCCTTGCGGCATCAAAACATTCTTCCGTCACGACAGTCTCCCACCGAGCGCAGCGATTTCCGATCCACCCCAGGAAGCCTAAGCCTCTCCATCGCAGTACGTACTGATGCAGGTCAACAAAATGTCCGATGAGCCACCGGATCGTGCCGCGCAGATTCAGATCGTCATGGCATTTTGTGCTGCGTTGCAGCATAATAACATCCATCAGTGAGTCATTGCCGATTCCAGAGTGCGTCACTGCGGCGACTAGCCTGCCACATCGCTGCGAGAACCTGCAGCCGGGTCGGTGACGGACTTCTGAGCGGCGGCGGGTACAATATCCCGGCCTCGTTCTGATCACCCCTGCAATCGTCATTCGGAGCCCAGCATGCATTTTGAGACCCCGCTCGAATTTCTCGAAAGTCGAACCTACGACGAGATCAATGTCGGTGACAGCTCGTCACTGATCCGCACACTGCGCCCGGAGGATGTCAGACTCTTCGCCCTGATGTCCGGCGACATGAATCCCGCACTGGCCAATGCCGAATTCCGCCACAGCGGCCTGTTCCAGGATTTCATCGCACACGGCATGTGGACCGCATCACTGATGTCGACCACCCTGGGAACGCAGTTTCCAGGGCCGGGAACCGTCCTGATCGAATCGACCGTGCACTTTGCGCGGCCGGTGACCATCGGCGATACCGTTACCGTAACGCTTACCGTCAAACAGAAGTTCGACCACAACCACCACATCATCCTCGACTGTACCTGTTTCAATCAGGATCAGTTGCTGGTGGTGTCGGGCAGCGCTGAAGTGCTGGCGCCGCGGGAAAAAATCCGCACCAAGCGCACGACCATGCCGGAAATCACCATATCCGACAAATATGCGCGGCTGCAGGTGCTGGTCAAGCGTGCCGAAGGCCTGGCACCGATCGACATGACGGTGGTTCACCCCTGTGATCGTGAATCGCTCAGGGGCGCCCTGCTTGCCGCCGAGGCGAACCTGATCGACCCGATCCTGATCGGACCCGAGCAGAAGATTCGCGCCGTCGCTGAGGAACATGGCTTTGACCTCGGACCGCACCGGATCGTGAACGTCAAGCACAGCCATGAAGCCGCGGCCATGGCCGTAACGCTGATCCGCAGTCACGACGCCGAGGCCCTGATGAAGGGCAGCCTGCACACCGATGAACTGATGGCCGAGGTGATTGCCCGCAGCACGGGCCTGCGCACCGAGCGGCGCATCAGCCATGTCTTCCTGATGGACGTGCCGACCTATCCGCGGCCTGTGATGATCACCGATGCGGCTGTAAATATCCTGCCGACGCTGCAGGAGAAGGTCGACATCATCCAGAACGCCATCGACCTCGCGCATATCATCGGCACCGCCGAACCCAAGGTCGCCATTCTCTCGGCGGTAGAGACCGTCAACCCCAAAATCCAGTCCACGCTCGACGCCGCAGCACTGTGCAAGATGGCCGACCGCGGCCAGATCAAAGGTGGGCTACTCGACGGTCCCCTCGCCTTTGACAACGCCGTCTCGCTGGTTGCCGCGAAGACCAAGGGAATCAGCTCGGCGGTCGCTGGACGTGCCGACATCCTCGTCGTCCCCGACCTCGAATCCGGCAACATGCTCGCCAAACAGCTTGAATACCTGGGCAACGCGCTCAGCGCCGGCATCGTCCTCGGCGCACGCGTGCCGATCGTCCTTACCAGCCGCGCCGACACTGCCGAAACGCGCATCGCCTCCTGCGTGATCGCCGCGCTGATCGCGCACGCCGCCCGCGAGAAACAGGCGAGTTAGCGGTGGCTGCGACCTTGGCGCGTGACTTTCCGAACCCTTGCTCTTCTTGTCAATCGCCTGCTGCGCCAGCGCTGGCGGACAGTCCCTGGATGAGCGCAGCCGCACGGTCGTGAGTCGCTGAAGCGGCTCGCACATTAACCGCCCGGATGATCCGGCACAAACGGCTTGACGCTGCTTCGATCAGCGCGCTGCCGCGGTGCATGCATTCCTCGAGCGGCATCGGCCGGTCGCAGATGCTGAGAACAGCATCGATTCCCTGGGCCAGGACCGCGTCGGCGCCCTGGCCCAGACCACCCGACAGGCAGAATACCGGCACCTGGAACTGTTTGGCGATTCTCGCGACACCGACCGGAGCCTTGCCGAAAGCGGTCTGAAAATCGGTGTGGCCTTCGCCGGTCAGCACGAAAGCGGCGTCGCTGACGACCTCGGCAAAATTGACCGCGTCGAGGACGATGTCGATGCCGGGGCTGAGTTTCGCCGGTGTGAAGAACAGCAACCCGGCGCCAAGGCCGCCGGCTGCACCCGCGCCTGCGAGTTCGGCCACCTGGCGACCAGTCGTAGCCTGTGCATGGGCGGCAAAATGTGCGAGTGCGGCATCGAGTTCGGCGACGACGGCCGGGGTCGCGCCTTTCTGTGGGCCAAAAACGGCCGATGCACCTCGCGCACCGCAGAGCGGATTGTCCACGTCGCAGGCGACGGTGATTTCAGTTTCCAGCAAGCGTGTGTCGAGACCTGTCAGATCGATATGCTGAAGTTGCGCTAACGCGGCACCGCCTGCCGGCAGTTCGAGGCCTTGAGCGTTGGTGAAACGAACGCCGAGTGCACGCGCCATGCCAGCGCCACCGTCGTTGGTGGCACTGCCGCCGATACCGATGATGATCTTGCGCAGGCCGGCATCGAGCGCCGCGCGGATCAATTCGCCAGTGCCGTAGGTACTGGTGACGCGCGGGTCGTGGCGGCTGGCATTCAGCAGCGTCAGGCCCGAAGCGGCCGCCATTTCGATCACCGCGCTCTGGCCATCGCCGAGAACTCCCCACTGGGCGGTGATTTTCTCGCCGCGTGGGTCGCTGACCTCGTGCACGCGCAGTTGGCCTGCGGTAGCGCTGACCAGCGCCTGTACGGTTCCCTCTCCGCCGTCGGCGATCGGGATCTTGCGCACTTCGGCCGTCGGGAAGACCTGCAGGATTCCTCGTGCCATGGCCTCGGCAACCGCCATCGCCGACACGCTGCCCTTGTATGAATCCGGTGCCACCACGATACGCAACATGTCTGCTTCTCCAGCTACGATTGAAAAGGATGATCTCCCTGGCAAAGAGAATCGCCCAGAGGCAGCCAACGATGAACACCGAGAGTTTGCCGTCGCCGGTCCCAATCCTGGCGCCGTCAGTTCCCTCTGGCCTCCAATTGTCTCATCCTGGTGCCCGTTTTGGGGCTACGCACCATTATGGTGCGCGATTCAGCTACCAGACCGGGCAAGGACACCCAGTCATCCCTCTGCTAGCATCCATTAGTTTCCGTGAAGGTCTGGCATGGTGGTTGCTTTGTTATCCGGACAGGAAGATTTCTTCCTTTCTTCCCAGTTCTTAACCTTCGAGGAGCCAAAACAGATGCTACGTCGTAATTTCATGAAGACGCTTTCAGCCGCCGCCATCACCACCGCTTTCGGACTCACCTCGGTCAGCGCACTGGCTGCGGAGACGATCAAGGTCGGGGTTCTACATTCCCTTTCTGGGACAATGGCCATTTCCGAGACGGCGCTCAAGGAGACTGTCCTGATGGCCATCGACGAGATCAACAGCAAGGGTGGCGTGCTTGGCAAGAAACTCGAACCGGTGGTTGTCGACCCGGCCTCGAACTGGCCGCTGTTCGCCGAGAAGGCACGCCAGTTGCTGAGCAAGGACAAGGTCGCGGTCACTTTTGGCTGCTGGACCTCGGTGTCACGCAAGTCGGTGCTGCCAGTCTACAAGGAACTCAACGGTCTGCTGTTCTATCCGGTGCAGTACGAAGGCGAGGAACTCGAGTACAACGTCTTCTACACTGGCGCTGCGCCAAACCAGCAGGCGATTCCGGCGGTCGAGTATCTGATGAGCAAGGACGGCGGTGAAGCCAAGCGCTTTGTCCTGCTCGGCACCGACTACGTCTATCCGCGCACCACCAACAAGATTCTGCGCGCCTTCCTCAAGTCGAAGGGCGTCGCCGATGCCGACATCATGGAAGAGTACACGCCTTTCGGTCATAGCGACTACCAGACGATCATCGCCAAGATCAAGAAGTTCTCCAGCGAAGGCAAGAAGACGGCGGTGGTCTCGACCATCAACGGCGACTCCAACGTGCCGTTCTACAAGGAACTCGGCAATGCTGGCCTGAAGGCCACCGAAGTGCCGGTGGTCGCCTTCTCGGTCGGCGAAGAGGAACTGCGCGGCGTCGATACCAAGCCGCTGGTCGGGCACCTGGCGTCGTGGAACTACTTCATGTCCTTGAAGAACCCCGAGAACGACAAGTTCACCAAGCTGTACCGCGCTTGGGCGGTCAAGCAGAAGCTGCCCAACGCCGACAAGGCGGTGACCAACGACCCGATGGAAGCGACCTATATCGGAGTCTATATGTGGAAGCAGGCGGTCGAGAAGGCCAAGTCTACCGACGTCGACAAGGTGATCGCGGCGATGGCGGGGCAGACCTTCAAGGCGCCGTCCGGTTTCACAATCAAGATGGACGAGAAGAACCACCATCTGCACAAGCCTGTATTCATCGGTGAAATCAAGGCCGACGGGCAATTCAATGTCGTCTGGAAGACTCCTGGTCCGATCAAGGCTGCACCGTGGAGCCCGTACATTCCGGGTAACGACAAGAAGAAGGATCAGCCGGAAGGCAAGTAAGCAGCGCGTGAGTCGCGGCCGCGACTCACGCAGCTTCCTCTGCCCCTCCCGGCTCCGGAAGAGGCAGAGGGATTAGGAGAAAGCATGCGCACCACTGGATTACTGCTTTGCGGATGGCTGTTGAATACGGCTTGCCTGGCGGCGATTGACCCGACTCTGCTCAAGCCACTCGCGTCCGAAGACTCGGAGACCAAGATCGCCGCGATTGCCGCGCTGGCGCAAGCAGCACCCGACGAAGCGCTGCCCGTCCTCAAGGCACTGGCCGACGACTCGCTGGCGCTGGCCGGCGAGCGGGTGGTGATCGTCGACGGCGCGCGTGTCCTCGACGCAGCCAGCCACACCGAAATCAAGCCGACACCTGCGGCGACCGAGACGATCGGCATCAACAACCGCGTGCGCCGTGAGCTGTCGGGCGCCCTCGCCGCGCTGCGGCTGTTCTCGAACGAACGCGCAATGCGCTGGCAAGCTGCCCAGGAGCTGACATTGAGCGCAGACGCCAAAATGCTGCCGCTGCTCGACAGGGCGCTGGCCATCGAAACTGACCCCGAGATCAGGACCCGCCTGCAATTGGCGCATGCGCAAGCCAGCCTCGGTTCGACCGAGGCTGAGGTGCGACTTGCCGCTGTCCGTATCCTCGGCGAAAGCAGCGACCCCAACGTCCGGCAAATGCTGCTGCCGCTGACCGAAAAGCGCGGCGACGCCTGGATCGAGCCCGACAGCGCAGTGCGCGCCGCGGCGGGGACATCGATCCGTTCGATAGAGCAGCGGCTGGCTTGGGCTGACAATCTCGGCCGCGCTTTCACTGGCCTGTCGCTCGGCTCGATCCTCCTGCTCGCCGCCCTTGGCCTGGCGATCACCTACGGCGTCATGGGTGTCATCAACATGGCACATGGCGAACTGCTGATGGTCGGCGCCTATTCGGCATGGGTGATGCAGAGCGTATTTCGAGCCCATCTGCCGGGGCTGCTCGACTGGTATCTGCTGGCGGCAATCCCGGTCGGCTTTATATCGGCAGCACTGGTCGGCATCCTCATGGAACGGATCGTCATCCGCCACCTCTATGGCCGCCCACTGGAGACACTACTCGCCACTTGGGGAATCTCGCTGTTTCTGATGCAGGTGGCGCGCACGCTATTCGGCGCGCAGAACGTCGAGGTCGCCAACCCGGTATGGATGGCCGGCGGCATAGAGGTCTTGCCCAACCTGATGCTGCCCTGGAACCGGATCATCATCGTCGGCTTCTCGATTGCCGTGCTCGCCGTGATGTGGGCGATTCTCAATCTCTCTCGCCTAGGGATGTTCGTCCGCGCGGTGACGCAGAACCGTGCCATGGCCGGCTGCGTCGGCGTGCCGACCGGGCGCGTCGATACCCTGGCCTTCGGCCTCGGTGCAGGGATCGCTGGACTCGGCGGCGTGGCACTGTCGCAAATTGCCAATGTTGGCCCCGACATGGGGCAGGGCTACATCGTCGATTCATTCATGGTCGTCGTTCTCGGCGGGGTCGGGCAGCTTGCCGGCGCAGTCTGGGCAGCCTTGGGTCTGGGCGTGTTCACCAAGTTTCTCGAGGGCTGGACGGGGGCAGTGGTCGCAAAAATCGTCGTGCTGGTGTTCATCATCATTTTCATCCAGAAGCGTCCGCAGGGGCTTTTTGCCCTCAAGGGCCGCTTTGTCGAATCCTAAAGTCCGGGAGATTTCATGCGCCCTTCGCCTGCACGAACCCCTTTGATCGTCCGCATAGGTCAGAGCTTCGACGCGCGCAGCTGGCAGATGGCGGGGTTGTTCGCAGCGTTCGCGCTGCTTGCCGTTCCGATCATGCACCTCGCGCTGCAACCCGACCATCCGCTGCATCTGTCGACCTACTTCATCACCCTGATCGGCAAGATTCTCTGCTACGCGATCGTCGCCGTGGCCATGGATCTGATCTGGGGGTACGGCGGCATCCTCTCGCTCGGGCACGGCCTGTTCTTTGCGCTCGGCGGCTACGCCTTCGGGATGTACCTGATGCGTCAGATCGGCCGTGACGGCAGTTACCAGAGCGACCTGCCGGATTTCATGGTCTTTCTCGACTGGAAAGAATTGCCGTGGTTCTGGGTCGGTAGCGACAGCTTCTTGTGGGTAGCGCTGCTGGTACTCGTGGTGCCGGCACTGATCGCTTTCGTGTTCGGTTACTTTGCTTTCCGTTCACGCATCAAGGGCGTCTATTTCTCGATCATCACCCAGGCCCTGACCTATGCGGCGATGCTGCTCTTCTTTCGCAATGAAACCGGTTTCGGCGGCAACAACGGTTTCACCGACTTCAAGCGCATCCTGGGCTACTCGATCACTGCCCCCGAGACGCGCGTCGTCCTCTTCGGCCTTTCAGCGCTGGCGTTGCTCGGCACCTTGCTGCTCGCCCGTACCCTGGTGACTTCGAAATACGGCCGCATCCTGACGGCAATCCGCGACGCTGAATCGCGGGTGATGTTCATCGGCTACAACCCGCTGTGGTACAAGCTTTTCGTGTGGACCTTGTCGGCGGTGTTGTGCGCCGTTGCCGGTGCGCTGTATGTGCCGCAGGTGGGAATCATCAACCCGTCCGAAATGTCGGTCGCCAATTCGATCGAAATCGCCATATGGGTCGCCGTCGGCGGGCGCGGGACACTGATCGGTCCGGTGATCGGCGCGTTCATCGTCAATCTCGCGAAGAGCTGGTTTACAGTGAGCTTTCCCGAATACTGGCTGTTCTTTCTCGGCACCCTGTTCATCGTCGCGACACTGTATCTCCCCCAGGGCATCGTCGGCCTGTGCCGGAAACTGCGCGCCGGGATGAAGCGTGATAGCCATCCCCTGGCACCGGCAGCAAAAGGAGTCCAGGCATGAACGCCATTGATCTCCAGTTGAACAATCATGACAACCCCGACTGGGACAGCGGCACCGCCGAACTCGGACACCTGCTCAAACCGGGTGAACTCGACCTGTCGCACAAGGTCATCCTATATCTCGAAGACATCACGGTCAGCTTCGACGGTTTCCGGGCGCTGAACAAGCTGTCACTGGCAATCGACGCCGGCGAGCTGCGCTGCATCATCGGGCCCAACGGCGCAGGCAAGACTACGATGATGGACGTGATCACCGGCAAGACGCGGCCCGACGAAGGAAGTGTCTTCTTTGGTCAGACGATTGATCTGGCGCGTCTCTCCGAACCCGAGATTGCGCATGTCGGGATCGGCCGTAAGTTCCAGAAGCCGACGATTTTCGAGAATCACACGGTCTTCGAGAATCTCGAACTGGCGATGAAGACCGACAAGCGTGTCTGGCGGAGCCTTTTTGCACAGCTCGATTCGGCGGCCGGCGACTGGATCGCAGAAACGCTGCAGTTGATTCGTCTCGATGCCCAGGCAGACCGGCTGGCCGGTCTGCTGTCGCACGGCCAGAAACAGTGGCTGGAGATCGGCATGCTGCTGATGCAGGAACCGAAGCTGCTGTTGCTCGACGAACCGGTCGCCGGCATGACCGATGAGGAAACCGAACGTACCGGCGAACTCTTCCTGTCGCTCGCCGGCAAGCATTCACTGGTCGTCGTCGAGCACGACATGGCTTTCGTCAAGCAGCTCGGCAGCAAGGTCACCGTCCTGCACGAAGGCAGCGTCCTTGCCGAGGGAACCCTCGAGGAAGTCCAGTCCGATGCGCGCGTGATTGAAGTCTACCTGGGGCGTTAGAACCACCATGTTAAATGTAGACAATCTGAATCAGTACTACGGCGGCAGCCACATCCTCCGCAACCTCAGTTTCACTGCCGAAGCCGGCAAGGTGACGGCGATTCTCGGGCGCAACGGCGTTGGCAAATCAACGCTGCTGAAGTCGTTGATGGGCTTGCTGCCGGCGAAGAGCGGGCGTATCGAGTTCGCCGGCCACGACCTCACCCGCGCCGCCTCGCACCAGCGCGTCAAGGCCGGCATCGGCTACGTGCCGCAGGGACGCGAGATCTTTCCGCGTCTGACGGTACAGGAGAATCTGCTGATGGGACTCGCCATCTGTCCAGGCCGCACGCCGATTCCTGAGCGCATCTTCGAAATGTTCCCGGTATTGCGGCAGATGCTGCGCCGACGCGGTGGTGACCTCTCGGGTGGGCAGCAGCAGCAACTCGCGATTGGGCGCGCGCTGGCGATGGCGCCGAAACTGCTGATTCTCGACGAGCCCACCGAAGGCATCCAGCCATCGATTATCAAGGACATCGAGCGCGCCGTACGCTCACTCGCCGCCAGCGGCGAAATGGCGATTCTGCTTGTCGAGCAGTACTATGATTTTGCCCGCTCGCTGGCGGATCAATATCTGGTCATGGAACGAGGCGAGATCATCATGCGCGGACGCGGCGAAGACATGGATAAGGACGGGGTCCTGGCGGCGCTGGCGGTTTAGCGGCAACCGCAACAAACGAGGAAGCGGAACAGCGCGCCCATTCGATCACCGAGACGACAGCCCCACCGTCACGTTTCTCTGGTCTCTCTATCTTCCGGCAAGCACACTGGGCGACGATAACATTCGTCGGCTCTCTGCCCGAACGTTCCATCGAAGAATCAAAATACTGACCGCTTGCCCGGATCCGTCTGACGATCGCTGGCTACCATCCACTGATGACTGCGATCAGTTCCAGTCATCGCCCGCTCTGGCGTCAAAAACCTGATCCGCCGGTGACACCGTGATACGATCGTAATTTGCTAGGCGAAATGCCTGGTCATTTGTCGCTTGTGCTTGAACAAGGGAGGGTATCGGAAAGAGGGTTTTTTGATAGCAAGAGTCTGAATGGAGGGCCTGTACCATGGATCTGGCAATGAGTTTCAAGAATGACAAGCTGGTCGGCGATTTCTGGGGAGGCCTCGCGGCGATGCTCGTCGCCCTGCCATCGGCGATCGCTTTTGGCGTCACCATTTATGCCTCGATTGGTCCAGCTTATGCCGGTTTGGGCGCACTCGCAGGGATTCTCGGAGCGGCCGCCCTCGGCCTGGTGGCGCCGAGTCTGGGAGGCACCAATCGACTGATCACGGCGCCGTGTGCACCCGCAGCAGCGGTACTCTCGGCGTTTGCCATCGAACTCGTCCAACAGGACGTAGACCCGGCGTTCATCGTGCTGCGGCTCACTGCCCTCGGCCTGGTGGCCGGACTGATTCAGCTTCTTCTGGGCTTGATGCGGATCGGCAGCCTAATCAAATACATTCCGTTTCCGGTGGTCAGTGGCTACCTGACCGGGGTGGGCCTGATCATCATTGGCAGCCAGATTCCAAAATTCCTCGGCGTGTTCGGCAACCAGTCCTTGTGGCGGACGCTGACCTCACCGCAGACATGGCAATGGCAGAGCGTACTGATCGGCGGCGTCACGGCAACTGTGATGCTTGGAGCGCCTTTGCTTACCCGCGTTATACCCGCAGCCATCCTCGGCCTGCTGGCTGGAGTGCTCAGCTATTTCGGATTGGCACTCTTCGTGGACGAGTCGATGCTGGTCCTTGAAGGCAACAAACTGATCATCGGGCCACTTGGCGGTTCCGCTGCTGGCATGCTTGAGGCGGTTACCGGACGTTGGCGGGACATCGGCGAACTCAAGCTCGGCCAGATCGCTTCTCTCATGGGGACTGCACTGACGCTGGCCGTGTTGCTGTCCATCGATACGCTCAAGACGGCCGTCGTGCTCGATGCACTCACGCGCAGTCGCCACGATTCCAACCGCGAACTGATCGCGCAAGGTCTCGGCAATGTCGGCTCGGCCTGTATCGGCGGAATGCCAGGGGCAGGACAAATGGGCGCGACCCTGGTCAATCTTGCGAGTGGCGGTCAGACACGCATCTCCGGAGTCGTTGAAGGCGTACTGGCGCTGCTCGCGTTTCTCGCCCTGGGAGCGTTCATTGCCTGGATACCGGTCGCTGCCCTGGCGAGCATTCTGATTGTCGTGGGGATCAGGATGATCGACATCAAGAGCCTCCACCTGCTCGAATCCTCGTGGACGATGCTTGACTTCGCGGTGATCATGGCCGTGGTAGCCGTGGCGCTCGCCTACAGCCTGATCGCAGCGTCAGCGGTGGGCATTGCCCTGGCGATGTTCCTGTTCATTCGCGAGCAGTTGATGAGCACGGTCATTCGCCGCAAGGCCAGTGGTAGAGAACGTTTCTCGAAGCGGGTGCGTCTGGGACAAGAGATGGACCTGCTCGAACAGCGCGGAGACCGGACCACCATCCTGGAACTGCAGGGCAGCCTGTTTTTCGGCACCAAGGACCAGCTTTACACTGCCCTCGAGCCTGAATTGAGCAAGCGCAACTACATCGTGCTCGACATGCGCCGTGTCCAGTCGGTTGACGTCACGGCGGTGCATCTCCTGAGTCAGATCAGGGACTCATTGATTGAACGTGAGGCTTTCCTGGTCTTCAGCGGCTTGACGCATACCCTGCCCAACGGAAAGAACCTTGCCGAACTGTTTGAACAGATGGAACTCACGACCAATACCGATCATGTCAAGATATTCGGAGAACTCGACGATGCGGTCGAATGGGTTGAAGATCAGGTTCTCGCGGAGAACTTGATGCAGGTTGCCGAGGTGCCGCCGCTCGAGATCTATGAAATGGAAATCTTCAAGGACTCCAAGGAAGATTCACTGATCGCGCTTGTCGAGTGCCTCGAACGTTGTTCGGTGGCCAAGAACGAGAAGGTGTTCTCTACCGGCGATGCGGCGGATCGTTTGTTTCTCATACGCAAGGGTGCCGTGCGCATCACCACGCCCGTTCCCGGGACGAGCAGCAGCCGCCACCGCCTGACCTATGGGCGTGGCGATTTTGTTGGCGGCCTGTCCTTCGTCACTCGGGCGGTCAGCTTCAGCGCCGATGCAACGGCCATGGAGGATACCGAACTCTACGTGTTGCACCGGGAGAGCTTCGAGAAACTGTGCGAAGAGCACCGACGGCTCGCCTTTCACTTGATGCAGGCCATTGCCCAAGTGCTGGCATTGCGCCTGAGCTACGCCGACAAGGAACTGCTCGCGATGCAGGAGTAGAAGAGACCTGGCGCATCATCGGGTTGGGGGCCGGCATAATGATCAAGGCCAGCAAGTCAATCTGATGAGCGACCATGGGTTTTCTCCCAGAGCCATGGCGATGAGCATCCCGCCAAAGGTACTATAGTCCAATCCCGCCGCTGTGCATTGTAGTAACAGCAATCATGGATCCCTCGCGGTACCGAAAGTCTGAGGTGATAGAGACGAACATGGCGCAGACCAGCGCAATGATGCGGGCGTTATTCGAGTACTGACAGTTGCCGAGGAACTGGGGAACAGCGTCCTATTGCAAGGCTCGCAAGACAACTGCGAAATTCACGACTGCGCGTGCTATCGTAGCAAATCTCCAATCCACCCATGCCGAATAGGGCTATCCTTATCTATATCATTCATCATGTTACGAATTGGAATCGACCTCGGCGGCACAAAGATCGAACTGGTGGCCCTGGATGAATCGGGTCGCATGCTACTACGTCGACGCCGGGCAACGCCGCAGGGCGATTACCAGAAGACCATCGAAGCAGTCGCGGAAATGGTTGAAGCGGTCGAAAACGAACGTGCGCAAAGGGATAGTCGTGTCGGCTTGGGCATCCCCGGTGCCGAGTCTGCGCTTGACGGCAGAATCAAGAATGCCAATTCCACCTGCCTGATCGGCAAGGCGCTGCGGTACGACCTGGAAGAGCGCTTACAACGCAAGGTCCGCTTGGCCAATGATGCCAACTGTTTCGCTCTCTCGGAGGCAGTCGATGGTGCCGGATATGGCGCAGAAGTTGTATTCGGGGTCATCCTGGGAACCGGCGTGGGCGGTGGCATTATCGTTCACCAGCGCGTACTCACTGGCGCCAATCGCATTGCTGGCGAATGGGGCCATAATCCGCTGCCGCTGCTTGAGGAGGAAAACCAGATGCCGCCAAAGTGTTACTGTGGACGCTACGGCTGCATCGAAACTTGGCTCTCGGGTCCGGGAATGTGTGCTGACCACCTGCGTCATGGCGGTCCATCGCTAGCAGCGGAGGAAATCGTGGCGCGTGCCAGTGCAAGAGACCCCAGCAGTGATGCCACACTCGGACGCTACGAGCGGCGTCTGGCCAAGGCACTCGCGCAGGTGGTCAATATCATCGATCCGGACGTGATCGTGCTCGGCGGAGGCCTATCGAACATCGATCGCCTCTACCGCAGGGTTCCAGAACTGTGGGCCGCGCATGTCTTTTCCGATGTGGTAAACACGCGCCTGTTGCGCAACGTTCATGGCGATTCCTCCGGCGTGCGGGGTGCCGCCTGGCTCTGGAACGAGCGTTGAGGTGGCAACCGTCCAGTTGCTCGGCGGCGGACTGACGGACATCGACGCAGGAACTCTGACATGCTGTGGCTGAAGCTGTTCCTGCCCTTTGCGGGCGCCTACTTCCTTTCGTATCTCTACCGGACGGCCAATGCGGTGATCGGTCCGGTACTGACGCAGGAACTCACCCTGGGCGCGGGTGGACTGGGCCTGCTGACCAGCGCCTACTTCCTCTCCTTCGCTGCTGCACAACTTCCCCTCGGCATGCTGCTCGACCGTTTTGGGGCGCGCCGTGTCGAATCCGGTCTGTTGTTGATTGCCTCGGCTGGCGCCACGGTTTTTGCCCTTGGTCAGAGTGTTGCTGAACTGGCGATTGGCCGCGGTTTGATCGGTCTCGGCGTTTCGGCATGCCTGATGGCCGCGTTCAAGGCGTTTTCCCTGTGGTTTCCCCCCTCTCGACAGGCTTCACTGACCGGCTGGATCATGACTTCGGGTGGCCTCGGAGCACTGGCGGCCACGGCACCGCTTGAATTCGCCCTGCAGGTTTCCGGCTGGCGTGAGATTTTCTTCGCCTTGGCCGGCCTGACTCTCGCCGTCGCCATCTGGCTATTCTTCAGCATTCCGGAGCAGTACAGCCAGAGCAAACCCGAGTCCCTTGCTGCACAGTTGGCCGGCGTCAAGGCGGTGTTCGGGAGCGCACATTTCTGGCGCTTCGTGCCCATAGGCCTGACGCTGACCGGTGGCTTCATGGCCGTGCAAAGCTTGTGGTCGATTTCCTGGCTGATGCAGGTGAACGGCTACAGCCGCGCAGCCGCCGCCGACCATATGGCCGGCATGAGCGTCGCCATGTTGACTGCCTATATCCTGATTGGCCTGCTGGCGACCGGTCTGGCCAGACGTGGCATCCAGCCGGTGATGCTGCTCGCTGCCGGAGTCGGCCTTTCCTTGCTGATGCTCGCCCTGATCGCCACCGAAGCGCTTTCCCAAACACACCTGCTCTGGATCGCCTACGGCACTTTCTCGAGCTTTGGCACCCTGGTCTATTCGCAGGCGGCAGCCGGTTTCCCGGTAGCGCTCTCGGGTCGAGTCAATACTGCCCTGAACCTGATGGTTTTCATCGGCGCCTTTGGGGTGCAATGGGGACTCGGTCTGTTGATCGACCTGCTACAACAGCTGGGGCAAAATCCGGCCCTGGCTCACCGCAGCGCTTTTCTGGTCCTGCTCGGAATACAATCGACCGCCTATGCTTGGTTCTGCATTGCCAGCCGCCGACCGCGCTAAGCAGACGCGGCAGGAACCGTGGATCGGAATCCGGATGCTTCGCGAGAACCCCGAAGCGCAACAGTTCAGTCAGCGATACAGGGGCAGATCGGCCAGGCGACGCTCGATCTCGGCCGTCTGTTGTGAATAGGCATTCGGGTCGCCAAAACGGCGCTTGAACTCGGCTTCCGACAGGTACTCGGGAAACCCGGCAAGGGAGGGAAGCAGGTCCGCGTCCGTCACGGTCCCGCTTAGCACCTTGTACAGGCGCGGATAGTCATCGACCACAAGCTCGCCAAAGCGTGTTCCTGCACGATCTGCCGCCAGATCGGCAAACGAGAATCCGCTCCCTTTCCGGGAGTCATCGATTTCCTTGTAAACCCCGATCGCATTCGCTGCCGGCTCGCCGGCCCAGGCAGCCAAGGCAGCCGAAATTCCGAAATGCTGGGCACTGTCTTCACGGCCGAGCAGGGTCAGTTTCACTCGGCGCGCACGCGGCCACCCTGTTGCTTCCGGCAGCAGCATCGCCAAGTTCTTTTCCGCCAGATAGCTTGCCAGAACCAGCAGTGTCGCGCGGTTATCCGGAAGGGTCCGGTCGCTTGCGGGGGCCAGCAGCGGAGCCAGGATTTGGCTCAAGGGAACACGAGCGCGTGCAGTATAGTGGTCGAGAAGGCCCGCTAGAGCCATCTGGGCAGCGTACATGTGAACGATATCCTGCGGCGTGAACGCCATCGACCTGGCACGGTCGAGCAGGCGCGGTTCCCAAACGTAGGTCAGCTCGACACTGTCACGAGCGGGCTCGAAGGCCAGACGCCGGATGGCCTGCCGGGCAATCGTCCACTCCTCCGAAAAACCGGCGATACTGATTGCCGAGGCGATCAACCATTCGGCCAGCGCAGATGGGATCGGGAAGGCGCCAAGCGAAGCGGCGACTATCCGTGGTTCACCCCTTGCCTCCTGGAAGAGCGCGCTCAGATTGAAGTAGCGGGGTCCAGAAATTCCAGGTGCCCGAATGGTCAGCCGGATTTCGGCGTGATCATCACCCAGGATGAAGGCAGCGCGCCCCCGCAGGCTGCGGCTTGCGAAATAGTTGATCGCGGTATCAATCAACGCCGCTGGAATGACTGCCGTTCGCTCATCACCCCGCCGAAGCCGGCGCGGGTCATTGCTGACCAACAGGCGTCTGGCTGCGGCAACCGACGTTGGCAAGATCGCTTCGTCTCGGCTGACCAATGGTGCCGGATCACTGGCGGCGAGCAAAAAGAAACTCATGGCGATAGGCAGCGATAGCAGCGCAAACACCCAGCGACGACGACACATCAGAGATACGGCCCAGTACCGGGCAGGGACGTTGTCATCGCAGGCGCAATCGGCGGCGGCCCTCGCCCTGACCAGGAAACGCACGGCCAGGTTGACACGGCCGATGTGCTGGCACGCTGGCATACAGCAGAGTCGGCACGTAGCGCGCACTCATTCTGAGGCATCTGACGAGAGTGCAGGCAGCGATAGCGCCGCGGCACTGCCAAGCTGCAACTCGAAGCCGGCCTTGCCAAGCAGGCGAGCTTCGATCTGCAGGTCGGCATGGGTCAGCGGGTGTTTGTCCAGCCAGGCTGGCGGAAAAGACAAGTACATTCTCTGCTGCTCCACCTGTAGACCGATCGCTGGCAGTGGATCGTTGCTGCGACCGCGATGCAGCACTACCGCCAGACGCAATAGGGCGCACAGACGAAGGGCACGGCGCTCCCAGTCCCTGGGCAGATCGGCAAAGGCGTCGGAGGGAAATGAGCGTCGGTGGCGTCTGACCAGCGCCGCCAGTAACTGCTGGTCGTTACGCGAGTAGCCAGGCAGCTCGGCATGTTCCAGTACATAGGCCCCATGCTTGTGGTACTGGTCATGGGTCAGCAACAAGCCAACCTCGTGCAGACGCGCCGCACGTTCGAGCACGCTCCGGGCTTCCTTACCGGCCAGCTTCCAGGGTACGCGAACCTGCCGCAGCAGATCGAGCGCAGACGCGCTCACGCGCTCCGCCTGGGCCTCGTCGAGATCGAAGCGCCGAATGACGTCAGCAATGGTGCGGTCGCGGACATCTTCATGGCGGATGCGGCCGAGAAGATCATAGATCAGGCCTTCGCGCAGGGCCCCTTCCGAAACATCCATCTGTGCGACGCCAAGCGCCTCACACAACCCGTGCAGGACCACGAAACCGCCCACGAAGACGCGCGCACGCGCCGGTTCCAGATGCCACCGGCGAGCCACCCCCGTGCTGTCGCGTACTTCGAGCAAAGCCGCACGCAGCTGCCGCAGTCCTTCGAGCGTGATTCCCTCGCGGCTCCAGCCTTCGCTGATGAGGACATCCTGGATGGCCTTGATCGATCCGGATGCGCCGGTGACTGTCTGCAGGCCGTGTACCAGGTACTCCTCACGAACGGGTTCGAGGTTCAGTTGGACGAGCAGTTCAGCCTTGCGCAGACGCGCAGCGGTAACTCGACCGTCGGTGAAGCAGGCACGGGTCAGGCTGACGCAACCCATGCGCAAACTCGCCAAGTGTAGGGGGTCGAACTGTTCGCCGATGATCAGTTCCGTGCTGCCGCCACCAATATCGACAACTAGGCGCTGAGCGGCAACGTCGCCGACGCTGTGCGCGACGCCAAGATAGATCAGCCGCGCCTCTTCCTGACCGCTGACAATCTCTACCCGGTGGCCGAGAAGTTGTTCTGCGCGGGCGACGAATCCGGCGCTGTTGCGTGCCTGTCGCAGTGTGTTGGTACCAACGATGCGCAGGCGCGCCGCCGGAATGTGCCGCAGTCGCTGGCCAAAACGTGCTAGGCAATCGAGCGCCCGCTGTTGCGATTCCGCGGATAGTCGGTTGTGTCTGTCCAGACCAGCAGCAAGCTGAACCATCTCGCGCAAACGGTCAAGAATCTGCACATGTCCATTACTGATGCGGGCAACGATCATGTGAAAGCTGTTCGAGCCCAGGTCGATTGCCGCTACAAAATTGGATGACACCTTGGCTTTTCTCCAAATGGTTCAAGCAATACCACTATTCGGCTCCTGCACTGCCAAGTCTGAGCAGCACAGAACATATCTCTAACCTAAGGATCAGTAAGCATAAGGGCTCGGTTCTCGCCACAACGTGAAATTCCGCACATTCAAAAGCAGCCATGCGCATCCTTAGCAGGAGTATCTCTACCCCCGGGCCGAAGTCAATCTCGGCGGCCGTAGGCACTGCCGGGAAATGCACAAAGCCTCGGCGACGGCTCTCAGGCAACGCTCAGAACTCCAGGGGGTCGACTTCCAGGTGCCATCGTAGTCGGGAGGGTGCCCTGATGGTTTCGAGCCGGGTCACCCAGCGGGCGAGGAATCGCTGTAAGACTCGCCGTGATGGCGACTCGACCAGCAACTGAGCTCGTTCAAGGCTGGCTCGTCGCGCAAGGCGCATGGGCACTGGATCGTAATGGATTACCAGCGGGTCATTTTCCGACTCCGGGCAGGCGCGTGCAGCAGCAAGAAAGTTCAGAGCTTCAGCCATCCGGGGAGCTTCTGCGCGCAGCATGGCTTGATGGGTATAGGGCGGAAAGCCGGCACTTTGCCGCTCCTTGAGCTGCGTGGCAGCGAAAGCCGGATAGTCATGTCGAACCAGCGCGGCATAAAGCGGATGTTCTGGAAACTGTGTCTGCAGTAACACTTCTCCTGGTCGGTCTGCACGGCCAGCACGGCCAGCCACCTGCATCAACTGTGCGAACAGTCGCTCTGGGGCACGCCAGTCTGCGGCAAACAAGGCGGCATCCGGAGCGATTGCTCCTACCAGTGTGAGTTTCGGAAAGTCATGTCCCTTGGCCAGCATCTGTGTGCCAACTAGAATGTCGGCTTCGCCCCTCTGAATAGTCGCCACGGAGGCTTCCCATTGCTTGCGGCTTCCTGCGGAGTCACGATCGACGCGCAGGATGCGTGCCTGCGGGAAGCGCTCGGCAAGGACCGCTTCGATCCGCTGCGTACCACGACCGAAGGTATTTAGGTCCTGGTTTCCACAGGTCGGGCATGGTTTTGGGATGCGCTCCTCGAAGCCACAGTGGTGGCAGCGCAGGCAGTGGTCAGCGAGATGCAGAACCAGGTTGGCGGCACAGCGATGGCAACGAGATGTCCAGCCGCAGGCGGTACAGGCCATCACCGGAGCATATCCGCGCCGATTGAGGAAGATCAGACTCTGCTCGGCACGCTCCAGACGTTGCTCGATGGCCAGCAGCAATGCTCCGGAGAGTCCATCCTTCAACTTGTCGAAGCGCGTATCGATACATCGCAGTAACGGCAGGCGAGCACCTTCGAAGGCCCGCTCGCGAAGCGAGAGCAGGTGGTAACGGCCGGTCCCGTCATTGGCGTTGGCCCAACTCTCCAGTGAGGGAGTCGCTGACCCGAGGACGATCGGAATGGCACTATCGTGGGCTCGGAATACGGCCAGGTCACGTGCCGAATAGCGAACCCCATCCTGCTGTTTGAACGACGGGTCATGTTCTTCATCGACGATGATCAGACCAAGCTCGGGCAAGGGAGTGAACACTGCAAGGCGGGTGCCCAGGACGATACGCGCCTCGCCGGTCAGTGCGGCCCGCCAGTTACGGCTGCGTGCAGTCTCGCCCAACTCGCTGTGCAGGCTGACCAGCCCAGCATTCGGGAAGCGAACCGTGACCCGGGCTTCGAGTTGCGGTGTCAGGTTGATTTCCGGCACCAACAGGAGAGCCTGTCGTCCTGCCGCCAAGCAGCGTTCGATCAAGCGCAGATAGATTTCGGTCTTGCCACTGCCGGTCACACCGTGCAACAGGTAGGCACGGGCATCCCCTGCTGCCAGTAGAGTCAGCGCGGCTTTCTGTTCGCAGGTCAGAACCGGCGCCGGCTGTGCTGGCAGGTCACCGATCCGTTGACAGCGTGGCCTGGCTTTCGGTGGAGCAAGCGAACGCAGTCCGGCTGGCAAGGTAGACAGCATCACCTGCCCAAGCGGCGCGTGATAATAGTCCGCACAGAATTCGGTCAGACGGAACCAGGCGGCCGGCAACGGCGGCAACTCGCGAAGAATGCTGTAAACCGGTTTGAGTTGTGCACGCGGAACGTCCGTTGCGGTGGGGATCCCGACAAGGATACCGATCTTCTGGCGTAGACCGAAAGGTACACGAACCCTACAGCCAATGTCCGCCACCGACAACTGCTCTCCTTCGGGAACTTGGTAGTCGAAGAAGCGGCGCAGCGGCACGTCAAGAGCGACACGGGCAATCTGCATGCAATGGATCCGATCCGGGAAATGCTGATTTGCTGGGGGTCATCGCGCTTTTCCAGCAGGGAAAAGATCTCTCTACTCCTCGTGATGCGAGCTAAGGCATTCAGTTATCTCAGCTTTCCGGCCTATACACAATTCTGTGGATAACTCTGTGGATCAGCTTGCCGAAAAGTGGAGCAAAGGCTCTGTTCACAAGGGTTTCAGCCGATCGCTGGAAAAATAGGCGATTACAAAATCATTTTAAATCAATAAACTAAAAAAACATGCCGGGGGTTCCAAGGGGCTCTCAGCAGACAGCAAAAGTGGTGGGCATTTCTGTGAATAAGTCAACCGGTAGACCACGATTTATTCGTTTTTTATACGCAGGAGACGGCTATGGGTATGTACTGCATCGACCAGAGCGGCCACGTTTTCGGGTGGCGTAAACTGGGAAATCCCGTGCCCAAGATTAAAGACATGACCGGTGTTGTACGGACCGTAACTGTCCAGCACGCTCCTGGCCTCGGCGGCTATCCGATCGGGAGAGGCAAAGAGCACGCCAGGATCGAGATTGCCTTGCAGGGCGACCCGCTGACCCACCCGCCGGCGCGCGTCACCTATATCGATCATCCAGTCGAGGCCGATTGCATCACAGCCGATGTCTGCAATCGATTCCAGCCACAGTCCCCCTCCTTTGGTGAACACGATCGACGGAACATATTCCCCTGCTCGTTTGCGGATCAGACTACCGACGATGCGTCGCAGGTAGGGTAACGAGAATTCCTGATAAGCGGCTGCCGAAAGCGAGCCGCCCCAGGAATCGAAAATCATCACTGCCTGTGCTCCGGACTCGATCTGGGCATTGAGGTAAGCGCTGACGGCATCGGCAGTGACCGACAGAATGCGATGCAGCAGGTCCGAACGATCGTAGAGCATGCCCTTGATGCGCCGGTAATCGCTACTCGCGCCACCTTCGACCATGTAACAGGCGAGAGTGTAAGGGCTGCCGGAGAAACCGATCAGCGGCACGGTATTGTTCAGCGCCCGTCTTATTTCAGCGACGGCGTCCATCACGTAACGCAGATGATCCCAGGGGTCCGGCGCGGTCAGATCGCGGATCGCCCATTCCTCGCGCAGCGGACGTTCGAAGCGTGGTCCTTCACCGTCGGTGAAATAAAGCCCGAGTCCCATTGCATCGGGCACCGTCAGGATGTCCGAGAAAAGGATTGCAGCGTCGAGATTGTAGCGCGTGAGCGGCTGCAGGGTGACCTCGCAGGCCATGGCCGGACTCTTGCACAACTGCAGGAAACTGCCGGCACGCCGGCGCGTTTCGCAGTATTCGGGCAGATAGCGGCCCGCCTGCCGCATCAGCCAGACCGGGGTGTACTCGGTCGGTTCCTTGAGCAGGGCGCGCAGGAAAGTGTCGTTGCAGGGTCGGGTCACATTGGGCTCCGCCGCAGCGGGAAATATGCTGCGAAACCGCGATTATCCGCTTTTTCGCTTCTACTTGCGCCAGAAAGCCGGAGTCATGACCACCAGCAAGGTGAAGATTTCGAGGCGCCCAAGCAGCATGGCGAAGGTACACACCCAGGTCTGGAAGTCGCTCAGACCGCTGAAGTTGTTCGCCGGACCGACTTCGCCGAGACCTGGCCCAGTATTGTTGATGCTCGCGACGACCGCCGAGAAGGCGGTGATGATCTCGAGCCCGGAGAAGGAAAGCGCCAGCGTCATCGAGACAATGCACACCATGTACATGAAGCCAAAAGCTAACACCGCGAAGAGAATGTTGGGAGGCACCACTTCGCTGCCGATTTTGATCGGATGCACGGCGTTGGGATGCATGGCGCGTGTCAGTTCGCGGTAGACCTGCTTGTAGAGCACAATGGCCCGGATCATCTTGATACCACCCCCTGTCGAACCCGCGCTGGTCGCAAAGCTCGACAGAAACAACATCCACAACGGAGCAAACATAGGCCACAGGGCATAGTCAGTGTTGGCATATCCCGTGGTCGTCGCGATCGAGACGACATTGAAGGCGGAAAACCTGAGCGCATCGACAAAGCTCGGATAAACCTCATGCTCATAGAGAAAGACGGCGATCGCGACGACACTGCCGAGGGTGACCAGGAGAAAGGACCCGGCTTCCGGATCGGTCACATAAGGGCGCAGCGAACGACCTGAAAGAACGATGTAGTGGGTCGCGAAATTGCAGCCCGCGATCAGCATGAACGCGATACTGACGGCTTCGATCGTCGGCGAATCAAAGAATCCGAAGCTCGCGTCGTGGCTGGAGAAGCCGCCGAGCCCCATGGTGCTGAACATGTGCATGATCGCATCGAGCCAGGACATGCCGGCCCAACGGTAGCCCAGAATGCAGCCGATCGAGATCAATGTGTAGACCAACCACAGGCCCTTTGCCGTTTCAGCCATGCGCGGAGTCATTTTCGAGTCCTTCATCGGCCCTGGAGTTTCCGCCTTGAACATCTGGCGGCCACCGATTCCGAGTAAGGGCAGGATCGCCACCGCCAGAACGATCAAGCCCATGCCTCCGAGCCAGACCAGTTGGCAACGCCAGAAATTGATCGACACAGGTACCGCGTCCAGTCCCTCGAAAACCGTTGCACCGGTCGTGGTCAGACCAGAGACCGCTTCAAAATAGGCATCCGTAAAACTCGCACCAAGTTGTAAGACCAAGGGCAGTGCGGCGTAGACCGGCAAGACCGTCCATACCAGCGCGACCATCAGGAAACCGTCGCGAATCGTCAGGTCACGCTTTTCCCTGCGAGTCGCATACCACAACCCAAGACCGGTCCCGACCGTCAACACGACAGCCTCGTCGAAGGCACTCTCGGCACCGTCCTGCGTCGCCCAGGACAAGGCCAGGGGAAGCAGCATGGTCAGGCCAAACATGCAGATCACCAGCGAGAGAACCCGAATCACCGGATAATAACGTTGCATGGCGGGGCCTCTCAGAAGAAATGGAAACCGACTGCGAACAGTTTCTCCACCTGCTTGACCACCTTCTTGTCGAGGCAGAAGACGATCACGTGGTCTCCGGACTCGATCATCACGTCCTTGTGGGCGATCAGTACGTGGCCCATCTGCTTCTGTCTAGCCAGGCCGAAAAAGCCGACCTCCTGGCTCTTGTCGAGATCGCGTACGATCGCCGCGATGAATGCGCCCGCAATCTCCGGCAACTCACCGATGCGCCGGCCAACCACTTTCGAATTCTTCTGCTCACCGTGTGCGACGATCTCGAGCGCTTCGGCAGCACCACGGCGCAAGCTGTGAACCTGTGCCACATCGCCATGACGGACGTAGGTAAGTAGTGTACCGATCGATACCTGTGCCGGCGAAATCGCGATGTCGATCGGCCCGCCCTGGACGAGTTCGGCATAAGCGCGCCGGTTGATCAGCGCCACCACGCGCTTGCTGCCCATCCGCTTGGCAAGCGACCCGGCCATGATATTATCTTCATCGTCGTTGGTGAGCGCCAGGAAGAGATCCATTTCATCGATCGCTTCCTGCTGCAACAACTCCTCGTCGGTGGCGTCACCGCTGAGTACCAGCACCGATTTTAGAGCGGAGGCGACAAACTCAGCTCGGCGGCGGTCAAGTTCGACAACCTTTACCTCGCACTTGCTCTCGAGCGCCTGGGCGACACGTAGCCCGATATTGCCACCGCCGGCGATCATCACCCGCCGGACAGGCTCCAGAGAGCGCCGGAGTTCTCTCATCATGGTCCGGATATGTTCTTCGGCTGCCAGCAGGAAGACTTCATCTCCATCTTCGATGATCGTTTCGCCGGTCGGCGTGATTGCCCCATCGCGACGAAAGATCGCCGCGATGCGCCCTTCGATTCCCGCCGGCAGATGATCGGACATATCCTTGATCGGGCGCCCAACCAGCAGGCCACCAGCGTAGGCACGAACGGCGACGAGCGCCAGACGGCCGCCGCCAAAACTCAGAACCTGCAATGCTTCTGGAAAATCGACCAGGCGCGCAATATACTCGGTGATGACCTGTTCTGGACACAAGGCATAATCGACAGCGAAATTTTCCGAGGACAACAGCTTTTCACTGTCCAGGAAGTCGCGAGCACGCAGCCGGGCGATCCGCGCCGGAACGTTGAAGATGCTGTGTGCCACCTTGCAAGCAACGAGATTGGTCTGATCGCTCTGCGTAACGGCGATCAGCAGATCGGCGTCACGCAAACCGGCATTTGCCAAGACCGATGGATGCGCCGCGTTGCCAACCACCGTCTGCAAGTCAAGGCGATCTTGCAAATGCGCCAGCCGTTCATGATCGCTATCGACCACCGTGATGTCGTTGTTTTCAGAGACGAGACTTTCGGCAACGCTGGCACCTACCTGGCCAGCACCGAGAATGACGATGTGCATTTTCTTGATCCCCCGATAACCCTCAAGGTTAGACTTTACTCGCGCTCGTCACCACGCCGGCCAACATTGAGCCCAAGTTGCTTCAACTTGCGGTAAAGGTGGGTGCGTTCAAGGCCGGTCTTTTCTGCCAAACGCGTCATACTACCGCGTTCGCCGGTCAGGTGATATTCGAAATACATCCTTTCGAAGGCCTCGCGGGCTTCGCGCAGCGGTTGATCGAAAAAAATCGCCGGCAGGGGTGCAGAGGCACCGATCTGTCCGCCCTCGATCTGCAGGATACGGGCGACGTCATCGGCACTGATTTCTTCGTCGAGCGCCGAGAGTGCGAGATTCTTGACGGTCGTCAGCAGTTCTGCCCACTCACCGTGCCAATGGTGCAAACGGAGTGAGTTCTGGGCGCCGCTGGAGAAATGCCTGAGCGGGACCTCGCCACGCTCGGCAAGATGGGCCAGCAACATGGTGGCAATCTCGGGAACGTCGTCGGCGTGGCCTGAGATCTGTGGTAGCGCTACCCAGACTTCACCCAGGCGATTGACCAGCCCCGGATCCCAGCCGGCGTCGACCAGGTTTGCCAGTTGCCGGGTCGACGCAGCAACCAACTGCAGATTGTGTCTTTCGAGCCTTTCAAGCGCAAAGATCAGATTCATCTGCTGCAGCTTTCCGAGCTGTGCTAGATCGGAGATGAAAACGATACCGCCGCTAGCGTTCTGCAGCATTTCCTGCGTCAACGGCGCGCTCGATGTCGACAGATCCAGCCAGGGTGCCCGGTGTGTCTGCAAGGTTCGCGCGCAAATTTCGGCGATGCTGCCGGAGGCACTCTTGAGGAGCAGTACCGAGGTTTTCGCTGCAGCCTGCTCGAGGCGCTTCTTGAGATCCTTGAGCAATGGGGAGCGAGCGAAAGCATCGAGCGTCAACGGTTTCTTGAGCATCACCGTTTCGTGTTTGAGCGCTTTCTTGACAGTGAGCAGCAGCTTTTGCAGAGCGATCGGTTTTTCGAGAAAATCGGTGGCGCCAATGCGCGTCGCCTCGACTGCAGAGTCGATCGTACCATGACCCGACATCATCACCACCGGCATCGTCAGAAGGCCGCCCGCAGACCACTCCTTGAGCAGTGAAATTCCATCGGTATCGGGCATCCAGATGTCCAGCAGGACCAGATCGGGCCGTTTATCGGTGCGCAACTTGCGCGCCGCAGCAGCGTTCTCGGCCAACCACACCGAGTGGCCTTCATCGGCCAGAATCTCGGACAACAATTCGCGAATTCCCATTTCGTCATCGACGATCAGTATTTGCGCCATGATCAGACCTCGGAAGGAAGTTGGCTTGCGCGTCGCCGGGGTGCCGGCAGAGCTGCCAGCGGCAACATGATGCTGACCTCGGCACCGATTGGCTGACGATTGTTGATCCTGATGCGGCCATGATGCTCATCAACGATCTTCTTGACGATCGCCAGGCCCAGGCCGGTACCGCGTGCCTTGGTCGTGACATAGGGCTCGAAGACTCGCGCCATGATTTCTGGTGGAAAACCTGGTCCCAGATCACTCACCAGCAGTTCGACCATATGATCGGAACGGCGTGTGCTGATCGCGATACAGGGTGAATCTACGGCCTCCTGCGCCTCTTCGGCGTTGCGCAGCAGATTGTGGATGATCTGCCTCAACTGGGTGGTGTCTCCCCAAACCGGAGGCAGTCCGGCGGCGAGATTCCGTTCGATCGAGGCGCGTGAAGTCTCGTAGAGACCGAGCACTTCGACGACCAGTACGTTGAGGTCGACTACCGCCAGTTCGGGCGCGGGCATGCGCGCATAATCGCTGAAGTCATTGACCATCCGCTTCATCGCCTGCACCTGCATGATGATGGTTTGGGTCGAGCGAGCGAGCATCTCGGCATCGGCAGCGCCGAGCCGGTCGGCAAGCTTCATTTGCAGACGCTCGGCGGATAACTGAATCGGCGTCAAGGGGTTCTTGATCTCATGCGCCAGCCGCCTGGCCACTTCACCCCACGCGGCACTGCGCTGGGCGGCGACGAGTCGCGTCACATCGTCGAAAACAACGACATAGCCACCGTGCGATTCATCCGGGAGCTGAGTCCCTCGCAGGAGCAGGATCTGTGGTGGGCCATCGGGATGCTCAAGCTCGATCTGCTCCTGCCATTCCGTGCGTTGGCCCTCGGCAAAGGCATCAATGATGGCCTGGCCCAACACCTGCTGGCGAGGCCAGACTGCTACAACCTCCCCGCGCAGACCGGCAAAGTCGTCAACAAGGATGGTCAGTGCGCCCTCATTCACCGTCCGCAGTACGAAGCGCCGGTCGAAGACGAGGACGCCGGCAGACAGGTTGGCCAGAATCGATTCCAGGTAGGCGCGTGCGGCTTCAAGCTCGGCGCGGTGGCGTTCGTTATCGCGTCGCGCCTCATCCAGCTGGCTGGTCATCTGCTTGAATGAGCGCGTCAGGATGCCCAGTTCATCACGGCTGTAGATCGCCTGCCGAGGAGTGTAGTCGCCAGCCGCCACAGCCTGGGTGCCCTCGGCGAGGATTGACAGGGGTGCCGAAAGACGACGGGCCAGCACAAAGGCCAACGCGATGGCGGTGAACAACGCCAGAAGAACGGTAAGGGTGAGGGTCATCGCATAGATCCGGGTCAGCCCTTCACGCCCCAAGGAGAGTTCTTGATAATCAGCATACACGGCCTGCACACTGTTGGCATTTAGTGCGAGCGCACTCGGTACAGGCTCCGTGAGTTGCAGAATGCGCGTTTCGGCGCCGAGCCCATGCGGCGCGACGGGCACCAGAACATGCAGGCTGAAGTCCTTCTCACCATTGCTTTCAATGACCGTGTACCTGCGCTCGCTGCGCGCACGACGCAACTGTTCGGGTGACGGCTGTGCGGGCAGCCGGTTGGCGAGATCACCCGTGGCCGTTGCCAGCAACTCGCCACTGGTCGAAAACAAGGCTGCAGATTGCACTCCATTCTGCTCACGCAAGCGACCGAGCTCGAATCGCCGCTGCGCTTCCGAACGTTCACCTAGTTCCATCGCCATCGCCTGCCCTTTGACCGCAAGGTCTTCGAGCAAGGATTCAAGCGCACTGCGACCGAGATTCAGGCCTGCTTCAAGGGCCTTCTCGACGCGAACGTCAAACCAGGTTTCAATGCTTTTGGTGACGAACTGTACCGACACCGCGTAAATCAGCACCCCGGGCAAGACAGCCATGAGACCGAACATCAACATCAGGCGAAGTTTGAGGCGCGAACCGAACACCTGCGCCCGATGTTCTCGCCAGAGTGCTTGTAATTGCCAGGCAATCAGCGCCAGCAGCGACAGGGCAACAATCGCGTTCAACCCGAGCAACCACGGGTAGTGACTGGCGAAGAGCGCGGTATTGGCGCTTGCCGATGCCAGAAGAAACAGCAGGATGCCGCCAAACGATGCTGCGGCAACGATCAGTGCTTTCATTTGGCGTCCATGCCAGGCGCCGCCAAGGTCGGAGTACCTGCTGCTGTGAATGGGGTTGTTTCGACAGGTGTGAAGTTCCAGCGTGCCCAATCGGAAGAAAGGTTCCAGTCCCGGTTGGCCAGGGCGTTGACCTGAAAGGTCTTGGGCATCTGCGACAGGTCGAGACGCATGCGCACAGCGGCGAGATAAGTCTGGTCGACCTTGAGCGATCCTTTGTCGAGAACCTGCCAGTTACGCAATCGCGATAGAATGCGTTGCGCATCGTCGAGCGAGGTGAAGCTCTGGTGCAAGGCACCGCTCGACAAACGATACTGGCGCGTCAGCGCATGGTAGGAAAGCTGATAAGTTTGGCTGCGGCTGATCACCTGTTCGTCCAGCCAGTACCAGCGCGAACGACTCAACTCGAAATCGACGACAAAATACAGGGTAATGCCCCTGGCTATGGCCTCGTCGAGTCGGGCGTTGAGATTGATGTTGAAATCTGCGGCCAGTGTATAGCCGTCGTCGCCTGCGGAAATGTTCGGGTTGCGGACGCTGATGTCGGCAGCCCAACAGCCAGCCGAAACAGACAGCAGCCATCCCAGGAGCAGGGCGCTAAACCGCTTTCCGTAGCAAGGCATAATAGAATCCGTCATGTTCTTCCTGAGGCAGGAGTCTTTCTTCGTCCAGGCGCCTGGCGGTTGGCTGGCGAAAGAGGAAGGCGTCGATCTGCGCACCGTTCTCTTCTGGGAAAACCGAACAGGTCGCGTAGAGCAGTTTGCCGCCCGGTTTCAGCAGTGGCCAAAGCTTGTCAAGAATTTCAGTCTGGATGCGAGCGAAGCGTCTGATATCGCTCTCCCGTCGCAGATATTTGATATCCGGGTGCCGACGCGCAACGCCCGACGCCGAGCAGGGCACATCGACAAGAATGGACTCGAACGGCCGGCCATCCCACCACTGATCGGTCGCTCGACAATCGGCTACCCGTACCTTCGCCTGCAGGCCAAGGCGCTGCAAATTATCCTCGATTCGACGTGTGCGATTGCCGTCGATGTCGAGCGCCAGCAGCTGGATGTCCGCCATTTCAAGCAGATGCCCGGTTTTTCCGCCTGGTGCCGCACACGCGTCGAGTACACGTTGGCCATCGAGGGGTGCAAGGAGGTGTACAGCACGTTGGGCGCCGAAATCCTGGATCGATACCAGTCCGTCGACGAATCCTGGCAAGGCATCGACCGAGACCGGTTTGGCAAGGATCAGTGCGTCGCCTCCCGCCGTCCGGGCCGACAAACCGGCGTTCTGCAGACGTGTTGCATAATCAGTCAGCGTGGCACGTCGCCGATTGACACGCAGGGTCATCGGTGGCGGGAGATTGCCGACCGCAACGATGTTCTGCCAACTCTCCGGATAACAACGCCGCAGACGTGCCAGCCACCAGCCAGGATGCTGTTGCGCGGCTTCATCATCATCGAGCATGGCTGCATGCAGGACCTCTCGCTGGCGCAGATAATTTCGCAGCACGCCATTCACCAGACCCTTGAAGCCGCCGCCCGCTAGTTCGCTAGCCGCCGCCACGGCCTGATCGACCACCATGTAGCCGGATTCAGGACGCGTTTGCAAACGGTACAGCGCTCCCAGCAGGAGTGCCTGCACTTCTGGATGCGGCAGCGATCTTTGCAGCAGGCGCCGCAGGATGAACTCACCACAACCGTACCGGCGCAAGCTGCCGTAAACCACGTCCTGGGCTGCAGCACGGGCTGCTGGCTCCGTTTTGCCGAGGATGGCCAGCGCCTGCGTCAGGCTCTGTCCGGCGTGCACGCGTGCCATCACCCGCGCCGCCAGCGACAGGCTCAAAGCTAGTGAATCCGGTGCAAGCGTGGATGGTGCCGGCCCGTCCAGGCACGGTGAAGAACCGTTCTCAGGAAGCGTTGGTTTGCGCACGCGCAGCGCGCGCGGCGAAGGGGAAGAAGTGGAAGGCAAGGCCGGGAATTTGGTTGCGATTTGGGATCCTACGAGTTTAGCACGATGCCTGGCGATGGCGAGATCGTCGCTGACAGACGATAATACGTGCATGGCTTCGCCCCCACTCAAATTCTACGCATGGCTGTCGATCGCCGCAGCGCTCGCTACGCTCACGCTGAAGGGATTGGCCTGGCTACTGACAGGTTCAGTCGGCCTACTCTCGGATGCCCTCGAATCGGTGGTCAATCTGGCTGGCGCGGTGATGGCGCTGGCGATGCTGACGGTCGCCGAACGGCCCGCAGATGAGGGACACGCCTTTGGCCACGGCAAGGCCGAGTACTTCTCGAGTGGATTTGAAGGACTTCTGATCCTGCTTGCCGCTGCGACCATCGCCATTGCCGCGGTTGAACGCCTTCTTCATCCGCAGCAACTCGAGCAAATAGGGCTTGGACTGATGGTATCGGTGTCGGCCTCGCTGATCAATCTTGTCGTCGGCCGCATCCTGCTTCTTGCTGGTCGGCGTCGGCGATCGATCACCCTCGAGGCCGACGCATACCACCTGCTGACCGATGTCTGGACATCGGCAGGCGTGATTCTTGGCGTTGCCGGAGTGGCCGCCACGGGATGGCTGTGGCTCGACCCGCTACTGGCCCTGCTGGTCGCCAGCAATATCGTGTGGACTGCCTGGCGCCTGCTGCAACGTACGACCTCCGGGCTGATGGATGGCAGCCTGCCGCAGGAGCAGTACGCACTGGTACTCACCATCCTGGATCGGTACCGTGCGCAGGGCATCGACTATCATGCCTTGCGTACCCGCGAGTCCGGCGCGCGCCGCTTCATTTCCCTGCATGTTCTCGTACCGGGAGAGTGGAGCATCGACCGTGCTCATCAACTTGCCGAGAATATTGAACGCGATATTCGTCAAACACTCCCGCATACGTCGGTATTCACCCATCTCGAACCGCTGGACGATCCAGCCTCACAGGACGATATCAACCTTGACCGCTAGGCAAACTATGGCCGCGAGAGTCTTTGGGCGGCTGTTGCCGCTGAGCCTGCTGTGGGCGTTGGCTTTGCCGGCTGCTGCCTGGAATGCTGCCGGGCATCGGATCAGTGCCATGATCGCATGGGAATCCATGGACGTGCCAACTCGTGATGCAGTTGCTACAATCCTACGGCAACACCCGGATTTCGAGCAATGGCTGTTGCGGGCCAATGGCGCCGACCCTGACCTGACAGCATTTCTCGAAGCTTCGACCTGGCCCGACGACATTCGCCGCGACAAGCGCTTCTACACTTCAGGCAGCGAGGAACCCACTCCGACCCAGCCAGGTTTCCCCGATATGGAAAGGCGACTGAACTGGCATTTCGTCGATCGCCCCGTGGGCCGATACGAACGTCTGCTGCCGTCGCCAGGCGTCATCGATCAACAACTGGTGGCGCTCGCCCGAACCGTCGGCGACCGCAAGGAAAAGCTCAGCGCACGCGCCTACGCGCTACCCTGGCTGATCCACCTTGTTGGCGATGCACATCAACCACTGCACGCGGCAAGCCGCTATGGCCCGGACGGACAAAGCGATCAAGGCGGAAACAAGATGACGATCAGCAACCCCTTGCATGCACACGCTTCATCGATAAGTCTGCACCGGTATTGGGATGATCTGCCGGCCCCTCCCTGGCTGAACGGCAGCAGATTGCACAGCACAGTCATTGCCCTGATCAGCCGCCACCCGGCCCCTGCGGCCACGGGGACACCCGAGCAATGGATCGATGAAAGCTGGCAGATTGCCAGCGAGCACGCCTATCCACCGGAAGTCGATGCCGTGCCAACGATCACCGCCGACTTTCACAATCAAGCGCTGACCATCGCCAATCGTCGTGTCACCGAAGCAGGCTACCGTCTTGCCGCGCTATTGCGACAGTTGTTGCGATAGTGCGATCGGCAAGACGGCTCTAGCCAGCAATCAACGTTTCACGTGAAACAAGAACGGCCTGTTGACCTTAGCCGCTAACCATGGCGCGTAGCCGAGCCACCCTTTCTTCGGTTGGCGGATGGGTGCTGAATAGACCAGCAATCGCACCTCCCGACAAGGGGTTCATAATCATCATCTGTGCAGTTTCAGGATGCGCCTCAGCCGGCGCCAAGGGAATGCCGCGAGCGTAGGCTTCAATTCTTATCAAGGCATCGGCGAGCGCCCTCGGATCACCACAAATTTCGGCACCCCCACGGTCGGCCTCAAACTCGCGCGCCCGAGAGATGGCCATCTGAATCAGCGACGCAGCTAGCGGCGCCAGCAGGGCGACAAGGATGCCGGCCACGGGGTTGCTTGGACGCCCTTCAGTATCACGACCCCCAAAAAATACCGCAAAATTTGCCAATGCGGAAATGGCACCAGCCATGGTCGCTGAAATCGTAGAGATCAGGATGTCGCGATGCTGCACGTGCGCCAACTCATGTGCCATGACTCCACGGATCTCGCGTGCCGACAATAACTGGAGAATTCCCGTCGTCGCAGCGACCGCAGCGTTTTCCGGGTTACGACCAGTAGCAAATGCATTTGGTTGCGCTTCGTCGATCAGGTAGACTTTCGGCATCGGTAGTGCGGCACGCCGAGAAAGCTCCCTGACCATGCCGTAGAACTGCGGCGCCGAGCTTTCATCAACCTCGCGAGCATTGTACATTCTGAGCACCATCTGATCCGAGAACCAGTAGGCAAAGAAATTCATCGCGCCGCCAAAGAGCAGCGCCAACAGCATTCCCGACTTGCCGCCCATGAGCGCCCCCACGGCGCCGAACAACGCGACAATCGCGGCCATCAGGATAGTCGTTTTCAGCCAGTTGCCGAGCATCTCAAAATCCTCCATCCATACCGCTTGTTTCTCATCTGCACATCCAGATGGGGTGTCGATGTCACATTTCAAGGCATGCTCAACGCACACCGGGAACCCGGCACGACCGGCGTACCGGCAAGGAACTGCGCCGCGGTGAGCCGCTTGCCGCCCGCTTTCTGCAACTCGACAAGACGCAGCGCCCCTTCTCCACAGGCGACGACGATGCCTCTTCGCTGTACGGCAAGAATCTCTCCGGGAAGGCCAACGCCATCCACCAATTCGGCACGCCAGACCTTGAGCAGATTGCCGTCGAAACAACACGACGCACCCGGAACGGGGTTGAAGGCTCGCACCTGCCGTTCCAGCTGAATCGCTGGAAGACGCCAGTCAAGCGCCGATTCCGCCTTGTTGATCTTGGCCGCGTAGGTAATCCCTGCCTGTGGTTGCGACTGGGCCTGCAGTGGCAAGCAGGCCAAAGCCTCGACAATCAGCAAGGCGCCCTGCTCGGCCAAACGATGCTGTAGAGAAGAAGCCGTATCGTCCTCGTTGATCGGCTGCCGTGCTGACAAAAGGACCGGGCCGCTATCGAGCCCGGCGTCCATCTGCATGATGCACACGCCGGTCTCCTGGTCACCAGCGAGAAGCGCACGCTGCACCGGTGCGGCACCTCGCCAACGTGGCAGCAACGAAGCATGAATGTTGATACAGCCAAAGCGTGGCATGTCGAGCACTGCTTGTGGGAATATCAGCCCATAGGCGGCAACGACGATCGCTTCGGCTTCAGCCGTGCGTATCCGCTCCTGTACCAAGGCATCCCGTAAGGTCGGCGGCTGAAAGACCTCGATTCCCGATGCCTCCGCCAGTTGTTTGACTGGCGACGCATGTAGTGCAAGCCCGCGCCCGGCAGCGCGATCCGGCTGGGTCAGAACCAATACCACCTGATGTCCCGCGGCAATGATAGCCTGCAGGGAAAGCGCAGCGAATTCCGGCGTGCCGGCAAAGACGAGTTTCATGCGGTGATGCGGGCCTGCTTGGCGAGCTTGTTCCTGATGCGCGACTGTTTCAATTGCGACAGGTGGTCGACAAAGACGCGCCCTTGCAAATGATCGATTTCGTGCTGCAGGCATACCGACAACAAACCCACTGCCTCGACAATCTGTTCGTGTCCGGTCAGATCAAGGTAGCGAACAACGACACGTTCCGCCCTTTCGACCTTGTCGTAAATCCCGGGTACCGACAGGCACCCTTCTTCACAGACCTGTAGGCCATCCTGCAGAATGATTTCCGGGTTGACCAGGGTCAGCAACTGATCTCTGGTTTCGGAGGCATCAATGACGATCACGCGTTGGTGTACATCCACCTGCGTGGCAGCAAGACCAATCCCGGGCGCTTCATACATGGTTTCGGCCATGTCACGGGCCAAGCGACGAATGCTGTCGTCCACCTCTTGAACGCACACCGCAAGTTTCTTCAGGCGAGGATCGGGAAAGCGGAGTATCGGTAGTAGAGACATAAAAAGCTTGATCGAAGAAGTAACTACGTGCAAAATCCAGCACGGTGTCTTGGCAATGCCGACGTCGTTGGCACGGCGCCAGCGATGACTTTGGCGCAGACTGGGTAAATGACCGTATGGGACAGAAATCTCGACCGGGAGTTCCCCAACCGCTCCTACGAGGATAACACGATGATCCGCATTATGTCCGCGTTCATTCTGGCCATGATCAGTGCGCTCTGTGGCGCCGTCGGGCAGGAAATCCAGTTGGCCGAGGGTGCCCCGAACCGCCATATCGTAGTGCCGGGTGATACCTTATGGGGCCTTGCCGGAAAATTCCTGAAAGAACCCTGGAGATGGCCAGAAATCTGGCGAATGAATGAGGAAGAGATCAGCAACCCGCACCGTATCTACCCCGGCGATGTGATTGTTCTCGAACGCGATGTGCAGGGCACACCCCGGTTGCGTCTGCAAAGCATCCGGCTAGTACCTCAGATATACTCGACGGGTGTCAAGGATGAAATCCCTGCGATTCCACCCAACCTCATCAGGCCATTTCTCTCAGACCCGCTGATCGTCGAAGTCTCCAGCCTCGACCGAGCAGCACGCATCGTTGCAACGCAGCAGGACAGAGTCTACCTTGGCAATGGAGACCTCGCCTACGTCGCCGGCGCCGACCCGTCCAGGCCAGACTGGCAAATCTATCGCAACGGCAGGCCATTACACGACCCTGACAATAACCAGATCCTCGGTTACGAAGCTTTCTATCTTGGCACCGCAAGGCAGCTCGAACCTGGCAACCCCGCAACCTTTGAAGTAGTCACGATGAAACAGGAGATCGGCCGTGGCGATCGCCTGCTGCCGGCGATACGTCCCCCGCTGGTTGCCTACGTGCCACACAAACCTAGATTTCAGGTCAATGGTCGAGTGATTTCAGTCTATGGCGGCGTCGACACCGCAGGCCGAGGGTCAATTGTCACGCTCAACCGTGGAGCCAGGGACGGGATCGAGATTGGGCATGTCCTGGCGCTCGAACGTAATCGTACGGTAGTTGAACGTGATGAGAACGATACAAAGGTGAGGGTACCGATCCCTCCGGAACGGATTGGCTTGCTGTTCGTCTTTCGGATATTTGAGCGTCTATCGTACGGTTTGGTAGTTCAGTCTGAGAGTACCGTGGACGTCAACGACTTCGCTCGTACACCCTAGGAATGAATGCGGCCGAGTCGTTGGCGAACTGGCTACGACTGACGCTGATTCCGGGCATTGGCGGCGAGACCCAGCGCAAGCTGTTAAGCGCTTTCGGACTTCCGGAAGCCGTCTTCCTTGCGAGTCGCAGCGCGTTGCGCAATGTTGTGGGCGACAAGACCGCAAGCCTGGTGCTTGATACCGACAATCAGCTCATGATTGAGGAAGCTTTGCGCTGGTCGGAGAAGCCTGGTCAGCACCTGCTGTGCCTGGCCGACGCCGAATATCCCCAGTCGCTGCTGCAAATACCCGACCCACCGACGCTGCTCTATGTTCGTGGCCGTCTCGATCTGCTCAATACGCCTGCCTTGGCAATAGTCGGTAGCCGCAACCCTACACCACAAGGGATTAGTAATGCCGAACGCTTTGCTGCCGCCCTTGCCGATGCCCAGCTGACGATTACCAGCGGCCTTGCCCTGGGGATAGATGCAGCCGCTCATCGCGGCGCACTGAGGGTTTCGGGCAACACCGTTGCATTCATCGGCACCGGTATTGATCGCCTCTACCCGTCCGCAAACCGAGGCCTGGCGCACGAAATCGAGGACTATGGCACGATCATCTCGGAGTTTCGCTTGAGCACTCCCGCCATTGCCGCCAACTTCCCTCGCCGAAACCGCCTGATATCGGGTTTCTCGCGCGGTGTGCTGGTAGTCGAAGCAACGACCGAAAGTGGCTCCTTGATCACCGCACGCCTGGCCGCCGAGCAGGGTCGCGAAGTCTTTGCCATTCCCGGATCGATTCACTCCCCGCAGGCACGCGGCTGCCATCAATTGATCAAACAGGGCGCGAAGCTTGTCGAAACCGTACAGGATGTACTCGACGAGCTACATTGGTTCAGCATTTCTCCCCGGCAAAAAGTTTCCCCGGCAAGTGGTGACCAGACTAACGATCTATTGCTGAGCATGGGTTTTGATCCTTGCGCCCTGGACGAACTCGTAGAACGCAGTGGCTTGACGGCTGACGTGGTTTCGGTGATGCTGCTGCACTTGGAAATGAATGGCCAGGTTGGCAGTTTGCCTGGAGGCCGCTATCAACGCATTTCCCACAACTGAGAGCCTCTCCGCCAGAATCATGATGACCCACTCAGCCAATCCTCCGATGACTGATTTCGCCACCCTCCCCGGCTGATGAAGACCCCCCCATGAGCAAGAAACTGATCATCACCGAGAAGCCTTCCGTCGCCGCCGACCTTGCGCGCGCCCTGGGTGGATTCGTTCGGCACGAAGACTACTTCGAGAATGACGATTACGTCCTTTCGTCGGCCATTGGTCACCTGCTGGAACTGGCTTGTCCCGAAGAATATGAGGTCAAGCGCGGCAAATGGTCATTCGCCCATCTGCCAGTGATACCACCCCACTTTACCTTGCAGCCAATTGCCAAGACCGAGTCGCGCCTCAAGCTATTGATCCGTCTCATCAAGCGCAAGGACGTGATCAGTCTGGTAAACGCCTGTGACGCTGGACGTGAAGGGGAATTGATCTTCAACTACATCACCCAGCATGCTGGCAATGGCAAACCTGTAGAGCGCTTGTGGTTACAGTCAATGACTCCGCAAGCCATCAAGGAAGGCTTCATGCACTTGCGAAAAGGCGAAGATATGCGAGGACTGGGGGACGCTGCGGTATGTCGATCGGAATCCGACTGGCTGGTCGGAATCAACGGTACGCGCGCGATGACCGCCTTCAACTCCAAGACTGGCGGTTTCCACCTGACTACTGTCGGTCGCGTTCAAACACCATCACTCGCACTGATCGTCGAACGCGAGGATCGCATACGCAAGTTCAAACCTCGCCCCTACTGGGAGCTTGAGGGAGTCTTTGTCTGTGACGCCGGAGAGTACCGAGGCAAATGGTTCGACGAAAAATTCAAGGGCAAGGAGGAAGACGAACATGCACGCGCTGATCGCCTCTGGGATGAGACCAGAGGCCTCTTGCTGCAAGAGAAATGCGCAAGCAAGATGGGGGAGGTCAGCGAGGAATCGAAGGCTTCGACACAACTATCACCGTTGCTGTTTGATCTGACCAGCCTTCAACGCGAGGCCAACGGGCGCTACGGTTTCTCCGCCAAGCTCACCCTTGGCCTGGCGCAGGCGCTTTATGAAAAGCACAAGGTCCTCACCTATCCACGTACCGATTCGCGCGCGCTACCCGAGGACTATATTTCGACGGTCAGCAGCACGCTCTTGATGCTTACCGGAGAGGGAGTCGGCAAAGGTCACGACGAAGCGGTGCTGGCTCGCTATGCGCCTTTTGCAAAAAAGATCCTGGACAGTCACTGGGTCATTCCGAACAAACGGATATTCAACAACGCCAAGGTTTCAGATCATTTCGCGATCATTCCTACGCTCCAGGCTCCAAAACATCTGTCCGAACCCGAGTCGAAACTGTACGACATGGTAGTCAAGCGCTTTCTGGCCGTATTCTATCCGGCTGCGGAGTTTCTGATCACCACCCGCATTTCGCGTGTCCAGTCCGAGCCATTCAAAACCGAAGGCAGGGTTTTGGTCAACCCGGGTTGGCTGGCAGTCTATGGTCGTGATGCGCAGTCTGATGGCGAAGGCAATCTGGTTGCCGTTGCACCAGGGGAGAAAGTCATGGCTACAGAAATGCTGTTGAGCGCCCATCAAACCAAACCACCGGCCCGCTACTCAGAAGCCAGCTTGTTGACGGCCATGGAGAGCGCCGGCAAGGCCATGGACGACGAAGAGTTGCGGGCGGCAATGGCAGGTCGCGGCCTGGGTACCCCAGCCACACGCGCCCAGATCATCGAAAACCTGCTTTCCGAACAGTACCTTCTTAGAGAAGGCCGTGAACTTCAGCCAACTGCCAAGGCATTTTCACTGATGACACTCCTGAACGGTCTGGGTATCCGCGAGTTGACCGCTCCCGAACTCACCGGCGAATGGGAATGGAAGCTTGCGCGCATGGAACGAGGAGAGATGTCGCGCAGAGAATTCATGAAAGAGATCGCGGCAATGACTCAACATATTGTGGACCGCGCAAAAAGTTACGACAGCGACAGCATTCCCGGGGATTTCGGAGCACTTGCGACCCCTTGCCCAAAATGCGGTGGATTGATCAAGGAGACCTACAAGAAATTTCAGTGCCAGGCTTGCGATTTCGCTCTATGGAAAATTGTCGCCGGCCGACAATTCGAAGCAACCGAGATCGAAGAATTACTCACCAAGCGCAAAATCGGCCCCTTGAGCGGCTTTAGGAACAAAATGGGTCGACCTTTCAACACCATCGTCCTCCTTAACGCTGAAAACGCTCCGGAGTTTGACTTCGGGCAAGGTGCCGCCAGCGATGAAGGTTCCGTCGAAGCAGTCGATTTCTCAGACAGTGAATCCCTGGGTGCCTGCCCTAAATGCGCGGCACGCGTGTTTGCTCAGGGCATGGCCTATGTCTGCGAGAAATCTGTTGGGCCAGTGAAAAGCTGTGACTTCCGTTCAGGAACGATCATTCTTCAACAACCGATTGAACCCGAACAAATGCGGAAACTTCTTGACACTGGGCGTACTGATTTACTCAGAGATTTCATCTCTGCACGTACTCGTCGAAAATTCTCGGCTTACCTGGTACGCGGAGCCGATGGAAAGGTCGGCTTTGAGTTCGAGAAGCGTACGCCAAAATCAGCAGCAAAATCGACCAAGGGAGCACCTGCCCCGACAAGCTCCACGATACCGTCCAACGCTTCTGCGGCAACAGCGAATCGCAGGAAGACCTCTGGTCAGGCCACGTGAAACAGGCCGACACCTGTTTCACGTGAAACATGGCAGCGCAGGCTGCTTGCCGAGTTGCCAAGCGCCTGCGCTGTCATGCTCGAAGCACCCCTGGCGGAGGAGCGTCCAGGATGGCTGCCCGCAACACGTCGATTGCCTGCGGCCTGGGGAAAGTCGCTCGCCAGGCGATGACTACCCTCCGCACAGGGACAGGCTCAGTGAAATGGCGAAACAACAGCAAGGGATCTTGCTGGGGCCACGATGCTGCGGCCGATGCCGGCACGATCGATATACCCGCGCCGCTAGCCACCATGTAACGAACCGTTTCGAGAGAACTTCCTTCAAGCGCACCCACTGTTCCGCCAGGCGCCGAAAGCTGTGGGCAAGCCTGTACGACCTGATCCCGAAAACAATTGCCAATCCCGAGAAGCAAAAGATTTTCCGCAGCCACATGCTCGGGAGCGATCAAGGACTCCATGGCTAAAGGATGTCCGGTCGGCATCACAACATAAAATGGCTCCTCATACACCACTCTAGAGACAATCCCCGGCTCATCAAATGGCAAGGCCACGACAATCACATCGAGATCACCCCGACGCAACTGCGCCGTCAGGTTGACGGTAAAGTTCTCGTGTAGATAGAGTGGCATCCGCGGTGCGCGGGAATGCAAGGACGGAATCAGACGCGGCAGAAGGTAAGGCGCAATAGTATAGATGACGCCAAGGCGCAATGGCCCAGACAAGGGATCCTTTCCCTGTGCAACGATCTCCCTGATCCTGCCTGCTTCCTCAAGCACCCGCTCAGCCTGTATCGCAATCTGTTCGCCAATCATTGTCAGCCGTACATCAGCGGATGAACGCTCGAACAGGATGACACCATGCCGCTGCTCGACCTTTTTCAGTGCTACCGAAAGCGTTGGCTGGCTGACGTGGCACTTCTCGGCTGCGCGCCCGAAGTGCCTCTCTCGGGCAAGCGTAACGATATAACGCAGTTCGGTCAGTGTCATCGCAATGAACCCTGGTTCGGATTACTCATGAGCTGGATCAATTCCGGCGGCAAGCTTACCGGCCATTGCCTCATCCCCGTTGCGCCAGAAGCTCCAGCTCTGGCGACCCCAGCCACATCCACTGGCCTACTGGCAATGCCAGTGGTAACGAAAATCCACCCACCGTTATGCGATGCAGGGCCTCCACACGATTGCCGGCAGCGGCAATCATCCGCTTCACCAGATGGTATTTCCCCTCGGTAACAGTCAAACGCAATCTCTTTTCGTCCATCCTAATGCACGCCACCGCTCCGACCGGTTTGGCATCGTCATGTAATTCCACGCCGTTGAGTAGGGCCATCACCTGTGCATCATCGACCATATGCCTAGTCGTGACCTCATACACTTTAGGAACCCGCTTGCGTGGCGAGGTAAAAGTATGGATGAATTGACCATCGTCAGACAGCAGCAGCAGGCCCGTGCTGTCCTGGTCAAGGCGACCAACTGTCTGGACGCCTCGTGTCACCAGCGGCTGCGGAAGCAGCGAATAGACGCTAGGGTAATGTTGTGGTCGACGCGAGCATTCATAACCCGCTGGCTTGTTCATCGCAAGGTAGACAAACTCGCGATAGTTCCACGGCTCGCCATCGACGGTAAAGCTCAGCCCCGCCGGTTCGAAGTGCGCGTAGGGATCTACGCAGACATCTCCGGCGACCTTGACGCGGCCTGCGAGGACTCGAACACGGCACTCTGCCCGGCTGCCAAAGCCCTGCGATCTGAGCAAGCGTTCAAGTTCCATTCAAGACCAATAATACGCCCATGGCTATTGTTGTCTGATCCGTCAACTGCAACAATAGATATCGTTGCCATCCATCAATTCCACGGAGATTCCCCTCATGCTGGTCAAGTTTACATCAAGCACCTCCGGTCAGATCATGATGTTTGCCCAGGTTGCCCGTCAATTGCTCGAGCTGGTCGGTAAGGACTGCAGCGCCCGCGGCGTCATCACCACCGAGCAACTGCCCGAAGCGATCGAGCGTCTGCGTGTCGCCAGCGTGGAACACACGAGTCATTCCACCAACCATAGCGAGGCTGACAACGAAGATGGCAGCAACGAGCAAGACCCCTCACCAATCGGATTTGGCCAACGCGCCTACCCAATGATCGAACTGCTCGAGTGGACCCGAAAAGAGGATGGCTTCGTCCTTTGGGAGGCTGCCAAGGACTTCTGAAGCGCAGGGCGGGGAAGACCGACCCGCCTGTCATCGGCATCACTGCCAGCCTTGATGTTAGTTGACTGAATGTATTGCCGGCATCGGTTGCTGACGGTTCAGATCTTTCGGTATACCTCAGCGCCGGCCTCGACGAATTCGATGGCTTTGCCTGCCATTCCCTTCGCCAGCGCCTCGGCTTCGCTCACCCCCTGCTCAATGGCAAACTCCCTCACTTCCTGAGTAATCTTCATGGAGCAAAAATGAGGACCACACATCGAGCAAAAATGCGCGACTTTCGCCGAGTCCTTGGGCAAGGTTTCATCATGAAACTCACGCGCCTTGTCAGGGTCTAGTCCCAGGTTGAATTGATCTTCCCAACGAAATTCGAAGCGCGCCTTGGATAAGGCGTTGTCACGGATCTGCGCACCAGGATGACCCTTGGCTAGGTCGGCAGCATGAGCAGCCAGCTTATAGGTGATGATCCCGGTCTTGACATCGTTCTTGTCAGGAAGACCCAGATGTTCCTTGGGGGTCACGTAGCAGAGCATGGCTGTACCGAACCAACCGATCATCGCCGCACCGATACCGCTGGTGATATGGTCGTAACCGGGCGCAATGTCAGTCGTCAACGGTCCCAGAGTGTAGAAAGGGGCTTCCTTGCAGTAAGCAAGCTGCAGATCCATGTTCTCCTTGATCATGTGCATCGGTACATGGCCGGGCCCCTCGATCATCACCTGCACATCGTGCTTCCAGGCGATATCTGTAAGCTCCCCAAGAGTCTTCAACTCACTGATTTGGGCCTCGTCGTTGGCATCGTAGATCGACCCCGGACGCAATCCATCACCGAGGCTGAAGGATACATCATAGGCCTTCATGATCTCGCAGATTTCCTCGAAGTGGGTGTAGAGAAAGCTTTCCCGGTGATGGGCAAGACACCACTTCGCCATGATCGATCCCCCTCGCGAAACGATTCCGGTCAGGCGTCCGGCAGTCAGTGGCACATAACGTAAAAGCACACCAGCATGGATCGTGAAGTAATCCACCCCCTGCTCGGCTTGTTCGATCAGCGTGTCGCGGAAAATTTCCCAGTTCAGGTCTTCGGCTTTGCCATTGACTTTTTCGAGAGCCTGGTAGATCGGTACCGTTCCGATCGGCACCGGACTGTTGCGAATGATCCACTCGCGTGTTTCATGGATATTCTTCCCGGTCGACAGATCCATCACGGTGTCGCCACCCCAGCGGATGGCCCAGGTCATTTTTTCAACTTCCTCCTGGATGCTCGAACCAAGCGCCGAGTTGCCGATGTTGGCATTGATTTTGGTAAGAAAGTTGCGGCCAATGATCATCGGCTCGCTTTCCGGATGGTTGATGTTGCACGGTATGATCGCCCTGCCCTGCGCAACTTCAGAGCGTACGAACTCCGGACTGATTTCGTCCGGAATACTGGCGCCATAACTGTTGCCGGGATGCTGACGACAGAGAATTTCGGAAAGACGTATCCCTTGCGGACCCGAAGCCTGGAGCTGCTCGATGTAGCTGCGGCGGTTGTTATTTTCCCGGATCGCGACAAACTCCATCTCCGGTGTGATGATGCCTCGCCGTGCATAGTGCATCTGGCTGACATTGGCCCCTGCCCTGGCACGCCGGGGGCAACGCTGCAGGCCTGGAAAGCGCAATTCTTCAAGGGCACTATCGGTCGCGCGGAGGCGACCGAAGGCAGAACTCAAGCCGGACAGCGGCTCGCTATCAGCTCTCTCGGCAATCCACTGCGCACGCAGGGCCGGCAGCCCCTGGCGGATGTCGATGCTTGCCTGTGGCTCGGAATAGGGTCCGGAACAGTCATAGACATAGATTGGCGGGTTTTTCTCTCCTCCAAAAGCCGTGTCGGTGTCCGACTGCGCAATCTCGCGCATCGGTACGCGAATGTCGGGACGGCTGCCGACCACGAAAATCTTGCGGGAATTGGGCAGCGGCTTGATCGCGGCCTCGTCCACATGAGCGTCGGCGGCAATGAATTTTTCGTTAGCGTTCATGGTGTTTCCTTGCGAAGGAGTATGGCGAAAGCGCTGCTGAAACGTACGGTAGACAAGGGCTTAGCGAAACGACTGAGGCAAACCAAATAGCGCAACCAACCGGATGCATCCATCCGCCTCCCTGCGCCACACGACCCGTACAGGTTCGAGAACTCTCGCCTTGATTGACTTGGCACCCCGATATGTCCGCGCAACTTACTGGAAATGCCAGGCTTTAGCAAGAATATCGACAGCCCACGGAAGCGTCGGAACGACGTGTGGAAGAGGAGTTACATGGGGGCGGGAAACAGGTGGAAGGAGCTAATGGTCGCTGCCTGGGGCCAATGACCACAGAACGCTGGCTTTCCGGCAGTCGCAGCGAGCCTGCTTGACTTGGCGTCCCCACGGGGATTC